>CAIUCF010000370.1 GCA_903897565.1 uncultured Rhodospirillales bacterium
CAGGAGCCGCTGCGCCTCGTCGAGAAGCAGGATCGGCGCGCTGCCCGCGCCATGGACCTGAACTAGCAGGCGCGAGCCGATCGGCACCGCGAGTTCGGCGTGATCGGGGGTCAAGGCCTCGACGTAAAGCGGCGAGAGCCCGGTATAATCCGGCGGCGTAAACCAGAGCTCGGCAGCGATCTCGGGTGGCGAGCGGGGCGACGCGGCCGGCGGTAGCAGCAACCGAACCAACCGCTCCGAGGCATCCGGCCCGGCGACGACGAGCCCAACGGCCAAAATCAAGACCGCGGCCACCCTGAGGGCATAGGGATCGCGCTGGGCAACGATCGGTCGAGGCCAGGGCGCCCGCAGCCTGGACAGCGAGACCGCCAGCCGCTGGCGATGCAGCGACCAGACTGCCGCGCTGACCGGGTCAGCGGGTGAGTCCGCGGGCAGCTCGGTCGCCTGGCTGAGCGGCCGATGTTCCAGCCCGCTCGCCGTCTCGATCGCCCGCAGCACGACCGCGCGCCGCGGCCAGACGATCCGCCGCCATCCAAGCACCAAGAGGACAGCGATCGCCGCCGTCTGCACGGCCCACACGAACCAGCGCAGCCAGATGGGGCCAAGAGGCAAAATTCCGATCAGGCCGAGCCCTGCCAGCGCCGCCAACAGCGCCGCAACCGGCCAGAATTCCGGCCATGTCCGCTCCCAGACCTGACCCGCCCAACTGCCCCACAGCAGCGATCTGGAGATGGGCGGCTTCTGCATCAATCGTTCCGTGGACGCGGCAGCCAATCAGGAATGCGATCGAGCCCGATCAGGGTATCGAGACTCTGGCGCTGGCGAATGAACGACCAGGTCTCGCCCGAGACGAGAATCTCAGGCGGCAGCGGCCTTGTATTGTAGGTCGAGCCCATGACGGCGCCATACGCGCCGGCCATCGCCACGGCGATGAGGTCGCCGGGTTGCAACGGCGGCAAGGCGCGGTCGGTTGCCAGGAAATCACCCGTCTCGCATACCGGACCGACGACATCGACCGTCTCCAGTGCCGCTCCGACAGGCTGCACGACCGGCAGGATCGGGTGATAGGCCTCGTACAGGGTGGGTCGGATCAGCTCGGTCATCGCCGCATCCTGGACCACGAAGGTCTTGGTGGCGCCGCGCTTGACATCGATGACCCGGGACACCAGAACGCCGGCCTCGGCGACCAGGAAGCGTCCCGGCTCGAAGGTGAGGGCGCAGCCGAGATTGCCGACAGTGCGGGCCACGATCGCGACGTAATCCGAGAGCATCGGCGGCGTCTCGCCGCGATAGGGCACGCCGATGCCGCCGCCGAGATCGAGATGGGTGATCGGGATCCCCGCCTCGCGGAGCTCATGGACCAGTGACGCGACGCGACGGAACGCGCCTTCATAGGGCGCCATGTCGAGCAGCTGCGAGCCGATATGGACGGCGACCGCGACCGGATCGATGCCGGGCAGCGCCGCCGCCCGGGCGTAGACCGCGGGCGCCCGGGAAATATCGATGCCGAACTTGTTCTCGGCCTTGCCGGTAGAGATCTTGGCATGGGTGCCGGCATCGATATCGGGATTGACCCGGATGCCGACCCGCATGGTGACGCCCCGCGCCGCCGCCACCGCCGACAGGATCTCCAGATCGCGCTCGCTCTCGAGATTGACCTGGCCGATGCCGTGTTCGACCGCGAAGACCAGCTCCTGCTCGGTCTTGCCGACGCCGGAGAACACGATATCTGCCGGTCTGACACCGGCTGCCAGCGCCCGCCGGGCCTCGCCTTCGGAGACGACGTCGGCGCCGGCACCGAGGCCGGCCAGGGTCGCGATTACGGCAAGGTTGGAATTGGCCTTGACGGCGTAACAGATCGAGCCGCCGCCCATCGCGACGACGGCTTCGGCGAACAACCGGTACTGCCGCGCGATCACCGCCGTCGAATAACAATAGAAAGGCGTGCCGACCTGCTCGGCAAGGCGGTGGAGGGAAACGCCCTCGCAGGCCATGACGCCATCGCGATAGGAGAACTCAGTGTTGATCGGCACTCGGGTAATCTTTCGGGTAAATATTCGGCACGCCGGCCGGTGGTGCCGGCGCGCCCACGCGGCCACAGGCGGCGATCATCGGCGCGACCATTGCGAACATCACGGCCATGAGCAACAGGCGCGTCCTCATAGGAAACGCGTCCTGGCGGCGCTGACCTGGGCCAGGACCTGTTCGGGAGAGGTCCCGCCATAGCTGGTGCGGCTGGCGACCGCGCGATCGACCGAGAGCACGTCGAAGACCTCCATGGTGATTTCTGGAAGCACCGCCTGCATCTCGGCGAGCGAGAGCTCGGCGAGGCCGCAGCCTTTGTCCTCGGCGCGCTTGACGATGCTGCCGGTCACGTGATGGGCCTGACGGAACGGCAGGCCGAGACGGCGCACCAGCCAGTCGGCAAGATCGGTCGCGGTGATGAAGCCGCGATCGGTTGCCGCCAGCATCGCGGCGGGATCGACCGTGAGGTCGCTGATCATCCCGGTCATCGCCGCGAGGCAAAGTTCCAAGGTATCCGAGACCTCAAAGGTCGGCGCCTTGTCTTCCTGCATGTCCTTGCCATAGGCGAGCGGCAGGCCCTTCATCATCACCAGCAAGCCGACGAGATGACCGATCACGCCGCCGGCCTTGGCACGGACCAGTTCAGCCGCATCGGGGTTGCGCTTCTGCGGCATGATCGAGCTGCCGGTGGTGAAGGCGTCGCTCAGCCGCACGAAGCGGAAGGCGTCGGTGGTCCAGATCACCAATTCTTCGGCCAGACGCGACAGATGCATCGCGGCGATCGCGGCCGCCGCCTGGAACTCGATGGCGAAATCGCGATCCGACACGGCATCGAGCGAATTGGCCGTCGGCCGCTCGAAGCCGAGCGCGGCGCTCGTCGCGAACCGGTCGATCGGAAACGACGTCCCCGCCAGCGCCGCCGAGCCGAGCGGATTCTCGTTGAGGCGGGTGCGACAATCGGCAAGCCGCGACCGATCACGACCCAGCATCTCGACATAGGCGAGCAGATGATGACCGAAGGTGACCGGCTGGGCGATCTGGAGATGGGTATAGCCCGGCATGACCGTACCCGCGTGGCGCTCGGCCTGCTCGATCAGCGCCCGTTGCAGCGCTTGGAACTGGCGGTCGTGGCGGTCGATGGCATCACGCACCCAGAGCCGGAAATCGGTCGCTACCTGATCGTTGCGCGAACGGGCGGTATGCAGCCGTCCGGCCGTCGGGCCGATGAGATCGTTGAGCCGGCTCTCGACATTCATGTGGATGTCTTCGAGTGCCGGGTCGAAGATGAAGCGGTCGGCCTCGATTTCGCCGAGGATCTGATCGAGCCCGCGCGCGATCGCCTCGGCGTCCGCGGCGCTGAGGATACCCTGCTTGGCCAGCATCGCGGCGTGGGCCTTCGAGGCGCCGATATCCTGGGCGTAGAGGCGCTTGTCGACGTCGATCGAGACGTTGATGCGCGCCATCACCGCGCTCGGGCCCGCGGCGAAACGGCCGCCCCACATCTGATTGGCGTTACGCTCGCCTTGATTCGGCGCGCTCTCTGGCGGCATATCGGCGGTCATGGGGTCGCCTTGCCCGGGTTTCTGTCGATGAGCATAACTACGATGAGATTCATGATGCGATGGGGACTCTCTGCGGCGCTCGGCTTTTGCATGGTCGGCGCGGTTCTGGCGGCGCCCGTGGTATTGCCACATGTGATCCCTCCGCAACAAGCGGGCGATCGGCCGGACAGTCCACCCTTAACCGGCGACATGGCGGAGTTTACCCCGCTCCGGGCACGAGTACCAGCGCCACCGCTGCGCTTCACCGATGCCAAGGGCCAAACCCACAGCCTGGCAGAATTCCACGGCAGGTTCGTCGTCTTCAATTTCTGGGCGACCTGGTGCGGTCCCTGTATCGAGGAACTGCCGACCCTCGATGCCCTGGCGCGCTCTCCTGCCGTCGACAACTTGGCCGTGGTGACAGTTGCCCAGGACCGCCGTGGCGCCACAGTTGTTGTTCCCTTCCTGGAGGCCAAGGGTTTGAGCGCCCTGCCCCGCTTCCTCGATCCTGACAGCTCGGCGGGTCGCGTCCTCAATGTCGAGGCCTTGCCGACGACTTTCCTGGTCGATCCCGCGGGTCGCATCATCGGCAGTATCGACGGCTCCGCCGACTGGAACGGCGCCGACGCCCGCAACCTGATCTCGTGGTACGCGACGCCGAAACCGCCACGGCCCTAGGCCGAGCAGGAGCACCGAAAGCTCGCCGCCAGGTCACCAACGATAGGAATAGTGCATTATCCCAATCTGTTAGAACTCGAGCGGCAACTGCAGATAGGTGTTGTAGATGTAGTCTCGGTGTTCGAGCAAAATGGGCGCAGTAGCCTTCGCGATGACGGGATCCGTGTTCGTGTAGACGTTTCGCAAGAAGCTGGGCATTTGGCAGACGTCGTCCGCTAGCGGCTTCAGGGTGACCGCATGGCATGCCCAATAGATGTCGAGCGCGGTAAGCGAGGAGCCGATGAAGTAACGGCTACCAGACCGTCTCTGTGCCTCGAGCTGCGACGCTAGGGCGTCGAGGATCTCGGCAATTCGTCCGGGTGCCGCCCGGCTGACCTCGTCGCTGAACCAATATTTCTGGCCCAGTTTGGCGAACATCTCCCGCGTGCCATCGTCTTTATCAGCGGCGGTGAAATCCCGAACCATGATGTGTCGACGGTTCCAGGTATAGCCGTCCTCGCCGCAGATCGCGTGCGCAAGCCCGATCATGTGACTCCGCTCGGCGAAGTTGGCCGGGATCAGCCGCGGCGCCGGAGCAAGGCGCTCGAACAGGTAAAGCTGCTCCAGCCAAGTCGAGCGCGGCGGTTCGTCATTCCAGATTATCGTCGGCGCGGTGGCTTGCGCGGTCCAGCGGATGAGCGCCTCGTTCGCCCCCAGCACTTCCTGGCCGACCTTGATATAGGGCAGCTTCTTGACGAAAAGCAGTCCCTTTGCCGATTCGCTCCACGGCGCAGGAAGGCCAGGGGTCAGAACCACCCGCAAGCCCTCCATATCGATGGCATTCTCCACACTCACGTAGTCGGTCATCTGCACCCTCGCTTTTCTTTGTTCGTCCGCCTTGACCATCGACACGGAAACCGTCTCATCCAGCTGCCGGCAATTGCTGCATCAGCGACGGCGGCCCGGCAGACAGTCGCGGGGCGTCATCCGGCACGACGGCCCCGCCGATACGCTCGAGAAGCAGACGTGCGTTCATGACGATCCCTTCACTCCCGGCCTCGAGCATCGCCGGGAATCGCGCTATCAAATTGTCCGCGACTCCGGGATACACGTTGGCCGGATCGCCGCCCCAGGGGGGCAGCGCCTGCCGCTGCGCCTCGCTCAGGTCCCTGACGAAATGCCGCGCCTGCAGCGGCATCCGCTGCAGGCCTGTGATACCGTCATACGCCGCCGCCTGGCAGGCGATCACCTTGCCGGCGTAGAGCGCGTGATCGGCGAACAGCACGCTCCAGCACTGCTTGCAATAAAAACGTGTGGTGTCCGCGTTCTTGAAATTCAGGAACGCGCCGATGGCCGCCTCGCCTTTGACGATCCGGAAGTCGTTGGCTAGCCAGCTGGTGTCGATGCACTGGTTTGCCGGGCCTGGCGGCCCGCCACGCTGGTGCGCGTACCACAGCCCGGTATTGCAGTCATAGCAACAGCATTCGAGCCGGAATACATCCCGGCTCAGCGCAAGCTCGATCTCCACAGCGCCGCAACGGCATCGTATCGTCCCCATCATTGACCTCCCGCCCCTGCTCGCCTTCTCAGGTCTTCGTGACGTGCGGCGTATGACTGTCGTGACGAAGCAAGCGGTGCTTCAAGCGCCAACCCGCCGGCGTGCGACTCCATCGATCGTGATAGACCCCCGACAAAATCGGCACCGGAGCGTGGTCCTCGATCCCCTGATGACTGACGAGCACCATCGTGCGCGTGCGCGCGGAGATCTCATCCAGATGGTCAAACACCGTGTTGGTTTGGAAATGCCTGCTCCAGAATTTGCCCTTCCGACGCGCGAGACGTGCGGCGGCAAATTCGCGGATCGCCTGGTGGGAGACCACACGAAGCTCCGGCTCGGAAGCGCCGATTCCTTGCACCTCCCAAACCGCGTCCTCGACGAACACTTTGGTGACGAATCCTTCGACGTCCTGTCCATCCCAGTAATACGAGTAGGCTGAGATGACATCCTGGATGGCGGCGCGGTCTTCAACGGACATTGGCGTGCCTCTTATTGTTGTGGCAGGAAATCGCACTACACAAGTGATCCCCCCGGCGGGAGACGAAGAACTGGCGATAATGCATCCCTCTAGGGCGGTAGGATGTCGAGGGCATTATTATCCAAGGCCTGGATTGCTGCACCCTCGATCATGAAGGCGAGCAGACGATCGCCTCGCTCGGTTCGCTTCACGATGACCGCAGCAGCGACGGCAACGACGATCGCCGCGAAGCTGTAATGCCGATAGTCGTTCATCAGGTGGTCAAAACTGTATTCCTTCACACCATTGGCGAGGAGGTTGTCGTGATAGACCCTCAGCAGGGCATCCTCGTTTGCGCGCCGGGTATCACGATCGAAGGCACCGCCAAGAAAATACGCGACATCCATGCCGGTTCCGAGGAAGGAACTGGTCTGCCAATCGACCACGGCGACACGCCCGTCGCCACCACCGAAAAGCATGTTGTCGGCACGAAAATCATTGTGTGAATAGACCTTCGGATAGGGCCTGGGCTTATTCCACTCGCCATGGCGCTTTACGAAACGTTCGCAAACTTCTCTGACCTCTTCGGACAGAAGTCCCGGATAGGTCTTCTTGTAATAATCCCAGGAACTCTGGACGAGTTCGGTGGTGTAGAAGCCTTGTGCCCCCGGCGGTACGGAGAGCCAGGGCTGTCTTTCCAACTCGGTATCGTTCCAGAACGCGGCATGGAGCTTTGCGCACTCGACGAGCGCGAGGCGCGCATCCGCAAGCGAGATTCCCGCCATCTGATTGCCGACTTGCGCCGGCGCCAGGTCCTCGAAGATGAGGGCAAAATCGTTCTTGTCGTCGAGTTCCGCGAGATAGGCGTGGGGGACGCGCAGACCGGCGCGGGGCGCTACCTCCCGGTAGAACATCACCTCGGCTTGATAAAAACCCATGCTACGTCCGGTCTTGGCCGCAACAGGGTCGTTCGAACTGAACTTTCCCACCACGGTTGCCGGCGCGTCGCGCGGCGGGACGCCGACGTAGTTGAGATGAAAACGCCTCGTCTCGCCAAGCTGGCCCGTGCCGACCGGCTCGACACGTAGGGACGCGACCGTCGCGTCGATCTCGTTTGCGCGCAGAACGGACGTCATCCAGCTGGCCGTGACCTCCTCAGCAGGGATCACTGCGATAGGACTGGTCAAATCTCGTCTCCTCATTCTGCGAGCCACGCGGCGCGAGGTGCCGTTCCGACTTGGAAGCAACCGATCGATCTGAGTATCAGCACAAAAATTCTCAGAAGAGACGGTCGGTCGACCTTGTCACGCGGGCAGGATTTTTTCGGCCTGCATTTCCTTGAGCTGGCGGATGACCATGTCCTCGCTGTCCTCGCATTCATGAAAGCCGTGCTTGCGCGCTTTGATGGTCGAGAGCAGAGAAAGCTTGTCGTAGTCGCCGTAATCGAGGAAGAAATCCACGATCTGCCAGGTCGACACCAAGTCCTTCATCGAGTAATTTTGCAGGCCGTATTTCCGAACGATCTCGTCCCATATCGGCGCCTTGTCGGCCATTACGACTTCCAGGTAGTCGCTGTGTGGGACCGCATAATCCATGCTGAATACGTCACGGGCGATGCGCGGAAACACGTTGGTCCAACAGAAGCAGTCGCCGTTGCCGATGTTATATATTTCGTTGGCGCAACGCGGTTCCGTCGCCGCCCAGGCCAGCGCTTTGGCGAGAAGGTCCACGTCGACAGCTTCCAGTGGACCCTTGCCGCGCCCCGGGAAACGTAGCGGTAGACCCAGTTCGCGGCAAACGGCTGCGTAGACGCCGATGCCCGGCATGCAGGAAATCGGCGCGCCGGTCGCGAAGCCGGAGATCATCACCGGGCGGAACACCGTCCAGGTCCAGGATTTGCCCTTCTGGCGTGCCCGGATCATCTCTTCCTGCGGGGTGTAGAACCCTACGGAGATCAGCCGGGGATCGCTCTCCTTACCGGGCAGCTTGATCGCCCCGGTATGGACACCATACGCCTTGGCACCTTGGAACACCGTGATCTGCTGCAGGCCTTTGGCAGCGTCCAGCATTACGTCGAGAAAATTCTTCAGCATGAGGACGTTGATGCTGACGAAATCCTCCGATCCGGTCTTCCAGCCGCTCTTGAGATCATTCGTCTCGTAGACGGCGGCGTAGACGATGTGGGTAACGTCCGCCAATGTGGATAGTTTCGCCTCACAATCGGCGCGGTCGCGGAGATCGACCGAAATATATTGTGCTCCGCTGTTCAAGTCGCGATAGGCTTGGGCGGGCAGGCGGCGGGACAAGCCGACGACCTCCCATCCGAGCTTTTCG
>CAIUCF010000371.1 GCA_903897565.1 uncultured Rhodospirillales bacterium
TGAGGCCCGGCAACACGCGGCGCGCGCGGCTCAGATCGGAAAGCAGCGCAAAGACGATGAAGATCGCGGCTTCATAAGCGGACACGGCGCCCCAGCCATGGCCCCATTTATGGACCTGGCCGATGCTCGGCAGCGAAATAACCGCGCCAAGAATACCGGAAAACAGAGCCCCGCGCACAAGCGGCGGGGTCGCCGTCAGCGGGCGCCGTCGCGCCTCTTCGAATTCGACCATGATCAGACGGCTTCCGCCCCTAAATCGGAAATCCCCATTTGAACGCCCGAACAGGGCTGCAGAAATGGAGCTCTCCTAAGCCTTCTCCGCCTTCATCTCATGCGTCTTCAGGGTCGCTTCCGTGACCGCGTCGACCTCGATCAGGCGGACATTGTAGCTCCACAGCGCGCAGACGTGGTGGAGCACGGCCTTGACCGATTTCTCGTCGAGGACGATGCCGTTATAGACCGTGTGGCGCAGCACCAGGGTGCGGTCGCCGGCCATATCGACGTCGGCGACCTGGATATCGGGCTCACGCCGCGAGATGTCGTAGGTGCGGGCGAGCCCAGCGCGGATCTTGCGGTAGCCCTGCTCGTCATGGATGGCGTCGACCACCATGTTGGGCTCCGCTTCGTCGTCGCGAACCTCGAACAGGCGGAACTTGCGGATCAGCGCCGGGCTGAGGAACTGCAGGATGAAGCTCTCGTCGCGGTAATTGGCCCAGGCGTCGCGCAAGGTGCCATAGGGATCCTGGTTGCCGGCGAAGGCCGGGAACCACTCGCGATCCTCTTCGGTCGGATCGAGGCAGATCCGCTTGATGTCGGCCATCATGGCGTAGCCGAGCGCGTAGGGGTTGATGCCGCTGTAGCGCTTGTCGTCGTATTCCGGCTGCATGACCACGCTGGTGTGGGAATGCAGGAATTCCAGCATCGCACCCTCGGTGATCAGCCCCTTCTCGTAGAGCCGGTTCATGATCTCGTAATGGACGAAGGTGGCGCAGCCCTCGTTGCAGACCTTGGTCTGCTTCTGCGGGTAGTAGTATTGCGCGATGTTGCGGACGATGCGGCACAGCTCGCGCTCCCAGGAGGCGAGCTTGGGCGCGTTCTTTTCCAGGAAATAGAGGATGTTCTCCTCGGGCAGGCCCATCCTCTGGGCGCTCTCGCTCTGGACCTTGGCGGCCTCGTCGGCCTTGAGGCGCTTCATCGCGGCGGGGGTCGGCACGGTGCGCCAGAGATCGTTGTAGGTGGTCTCGGCGTGGTGGCGGCGATCCTCCTCGCGCTTCTGCTCCTCGAGGAAGTTGAGGCGCGGGCGGCGGGCGTAGCGGTTGACGCTCTGGTCCATCAGGGCATGGGCGGCGTCGAGCACGCGCTCGACCTTCTGCACGCCGTATTTTTCCTCGCATTTCAGCACGTAGTCGCGGGCGAAGGCGAGGTAGTCGAGGATCCCCGACGCGTCCGTCCATTGCTGGAACAGGTAGTTGTTCTTGAAGAAGTGGTTGTGGCCGAAGGCGGCGTGGGCGATGACCAGGGTCTGCATGGTCATGGAATTCTCTTCCATGATGTAGCAGAGGCAGGGGTTGGAATTGATCACGATCTCGTAGGCGAGGCCCTGCAGCCCCTTGCGATACAGCGTCTCGTTGATGGCGAAGCGCTTGCCGAAACTCCAGTGCCGGTACATCAGCGGCAAGCCCACCGAGGCATAGGCGTCGAGCATCTGCTCCGAGGTGATGACCTCGACCTGGGTCGGGTAGGTATCGAGCCCGAGTTCGTCGCGGGCGATCGTCTCGCACGCATCGAAGACCAGGCGCAGCTTGTCGTAATCCCACTCCGAACCTTCGTAGAGCGGGGTGACGGGAACCAGAGAATCCATACGCTTCAAGCCTCGACTTCCGCGGGCACGGCGGCACGGTTGCGCGCGAACAGGTCATGGAAGACCGGGAAGATATGCGCGGGATCGCCGACCCGGCGCATGGCGAAATTGGGATGATCCGGCGCGGCCTCGGCATAGGAGCGCCAGAGGTCGGTCTGGTCGGTGCGGCGATGGCTCGCGAACACGCCGTTGTCGCTGACCTCGATATAGGCGAAGTACTGCGTGCTCGGCAGCAGCTCGTTGAGCAGCTGGATGCAGCGCGGGGAATCGGCGCCGAAGTTATCGCCGTCCGAGGCCTGCGCCGCGTAGATGTTCCAGGCTTCGAGCGGATAGCGCTCCTTGATGATGCGCTGCATCTCGGCGAGCGCGGTCGAGACCACGGTGCCGCCGGTCTCGCGGCTGTAGAAGAACGTGTCCTCGTCGACCTCCTGCGCCGTCGAGGTATGACGGATGAAGACGATGTCGACATGCTCGTAGCGCTTGGTCAGGAACAGGTGCAGCAGCATGAAGAAGCGCTTGGCGAGATGCTTCATATGCTCGGTCATCGAGCCCGAGACGTCCATCAGGCAGAACATCACCGCCTGGATGTTGGGCTTCGGCACTCGCTGGAAGCGGTTGTAGCGGACGTCGATCGGGTCGAAGTACGGGATCGCCTTGATCCGCCGCTCGATCGCGGTGAGCTTGGCGCGGGCCGCTTCGAGCGCCTCTTCCGGACCGGTCTCCTCAAGATTGGCGATCTCGGCCTTGAGCGCGTCGACCTCGCCCCATTTCGGCCGGTTGAGCGAGATGCGCCGCGCCATCGAGTTGCGCAAGGTGCGTACCAGGTTGAGATTGGCGGGATTGCCGCTCATGGTGATGCCGGCCCGGCTGAGTTCCGGCGAGGCGGTCTCGGAGAGGCGTTTGCGGACGAGATCGGGAAGCTCGAGATCCTCGAAGAACAGGTCGAGGAACTCGTCGCGGCTGAGCACGAATTCGAACTCGTCCTCGCCTTCGCCGTCATCCGCGGCCTCGCTGCCCTTGCCGCCGCCACCGCCCTGCGGTCGCTGCAGCTCGTCGCCGGTGACGTGCTGCTTGTTGCCGGGAACGACGTATTCGCGCTTGCCGCCGCTGCTGGAGTGACGGAACGTCGGCTCCTCGATGCCGCCGGTCGGGATCGAGATCTTCTCGCCGCCCTCGGTGTCGGTGACTTTGCGTTTCTTCAGCGCGTCGAGCACCGCGCCCTTGACCTCGCCGCGGGCGCGCTCGATGAAGCGGCGACGATTGCCGAGACTCTTGCCCTTCGGATTCGGGCGGCGATCAACGATGTTCATCAAGGCGAACATACTCCTAATCGGGCTGCCGCGTGCCCCCTGCAATCCCCTCCCCCTTGAGGGGGGAGGTAGGGTGGGGGTGATGCCGCGGCGAGACCGGGTGACAGATCGCGGGATACGGGGCCGTCGGTACGATCACCCCCACCCCAACCCTCCCCCCTCAA
>CAIUCF010000372.1 GCA_903897565.1 uncultured Rhodospirillales bacterium
ATCTGCCACGCCCATCACGCCGGCGCCCGCCGCCTCGACGCCATCGCCCGGCGCGCCGCGTCATGATGATCGCACGGCTCCGCGGCACCATCGAGGATATCGGGCTCGACGGCGTCCTCATCGACGTCAATGGCACCGGCTATCTCGTCCAGGTCTCGACCCGCACCCGGGCCGCCCTGCCCAACGGCGCGGTCGCCACGTTGCTGATCGACATGCAGATCCGCGAGGACGCGATCACCCTGTTCGGCTTCATCGACCGCGGCGAGCGCGACTGGTTCAAACTGCTGACGACGGTGCAGGGCGTCGGCGGCAAGGTCGCGCTCAATATCCTCTCGACCGTCGAGCCCGACCGGCTGGCGGGCGCGATCCTGGCCCAGGACAAGGCGCTGCTGACCCGGGCCGAGGGCGTCGGACCGAAGCTCGCCGTTCGCCTCGTCACCGAGCTGAAAGATAAGGCGGCGCAGTTTTCCGCAGGGCTCGGCCCCGTGAAATCCGCCGAGAAGGGCGCAGCCATCACGATCCCGAGTGCGGCGGCGCCCAAGAGCGTCACCGAGGACGCTATCTCCGCACTCGTCAATCTCGGCTATCGCCGGCTGGAGGCAGCCGAGGCCGTCGCCCGCGCCGGGCGCAATCTCGGCGATGACGCCGCGGCCGGTGACTTGATCCGCGCCGGCCTCAAGGAACTCTCGGCATGACGGCCGAACCGCGCATGGTCTCCGGCGCGCCGATAGAGGGCGACGCCCCGGAGAATTCGATCCGGCCGCTGTCGCTCGGCGACTTCGTCGGCCAGAAGCAGGTGCGCGAGAACCTCGACATCTTCATCCGCGCGGCGCGCTCGCGCGAGGAATCGCTCGACCACGTGCTGTTCTATGGCCCGCCCGGCCTCGGCAAGACCACGCTTGCGCAGATCGTGGCGCGCGAAATGGGGGTCGGCTTTCGCGCCACTTCCGGCCCGGTGATTCAACGCGCCGGCGACCTCGCCGCGATCCTGACCAATCTGCAGCCGCGCGACGTGCTGTTCATCGACGAGATCCACCGGCTGATGCCGGCGGTCGAAGAGATCCTCTATCCGGCGATGGAGGATTTCCAGCTCGACCTCATCATCGGCGAGGGCCCGGCCGCGCGCTCGATCCGCATCGACCTGCCGCCCTTCACTCTGGTCGGCGCGACCACGCGTTCGGGCCTGATCACGCGGCCGCTGCGCGAGCGCTTCGGCATCCCGTTGCGGCTCGACTTCTACACGCCCGAAGAGCTCACGAAGATCATCAGCCGTGCCGCCGGCATCCTCAATTTCGAGCTCACCGACGAAGGTGCACTGGAGATCGCGAGACGCTCGCGCGGCACGCCGCGTGTCGCCGGCCGCCTGCTGCGCCGGGTGCGCGACTTCGCCGAAGTCGGCGGCGGTGGCAGCGTCGGCGCCAAAGCCGCCGACCGTGCCTTGACCCGGCTCGATGTCGACCAGCGAGGCCTCGACAACATGGACCGACGCTACCTGCGGGCGATCGCCGAGCATTACGCCGGCGGCCCCGTCGGGGTCGAGACCATGGCGGCGGTGCTGTCCGAACAGCGCGACGTTATCGAAGATGTGATCGAGCCCTATCTAATCCAGCAAGGCTTCCTGCAGCGTACGCCGCGCGGGCGCATGCTGACCGGCCAGGCTTATGGCCATCTCGGCCTGGCTGCGCCGAAGCTGACGGCCCAGCTCGACCTGCTCGACGAGGCGATCGGCGAGGATGGCGAGCCATGACGGCGCTGATGCCCCATCCTGGCAAGTTCGCCGAGGGCGCTTATCTGTTCCCGGTCCGGGTCTATTACGAAGACACCGATGCCGGCGGCATCGTCTATCACGCCGGCTATCTCAAGTTCGCCGAGCGGGCGCGCACCGAATTCATGCGGACTCTGGGCTGGGGCCATGATCGCCTCGTCGCCGAACTCGGCGTCATCTGGGTAGTGCGTCGGCTGCTGATCGATTATCGCCGCCCGGCGAAGCTCGACGATTGCCTAGTCGTGTCGACCGTGTGCAACGCTTTGCAGGGCGCAAGCATTGAGATCTCGCAACGTATCACGCGTGGCGACACTGACCTGACCGAACTGCAGTTGCAGATCGCGCTGCTGACACCGGAGGGCCGGCCCGCCCGGGTGCCGCCTGTCCTCGCCGACTCCCTCACTCCCTTCCTCGCTCAACGGAATTCGCAAAGACCATGGACCAAACACCCATCGATTCAGTGAACCTGGGCGGAACCCCCGCCTCTGCCGCAGCCGGTGCCAGCCTGTCGATGTGGTCGCTGTTCATGCAGGCGGACTCGATCGTCAAGGCGATCATGCTGCTGCTGCTGCTCGCCTCGTTCTGGAGCTGGGCGATCATCTTCGACAAGATGCTGAAGATCCGGCGCCTCAAGCGCGCGGCCGATGCCTTCGAGGAGGGTTTCTGGTCCGGCGGCTCGATCGACACGCTCTACGACCGCATCGGCAGCCGGCCGACCGATCCGATGGCGGCGGTGTTTTCGGCGGCGATGCTGGAATGGCGCCGCGCGATCGCACGCGGCGTCGCCGGTAGCGCCGGCGGCGTGCAGACGAGCCTGAAGGACCGCATCGAGAAGATCATGAACATCACGGTCGGGCGCGAGCTTGAGCGGCTCGAGCGCTTCATGGCCGTGCTCGCCACCGTCGGCTCGACCGCCCCCTTCGTCGGCCTGCTCGGCACGGTCTGGGGTATCATGAACAGCTTCCAGTCGATCGCCGCCAGCAAGAACACCAGCCTCGCCGTGGTCGCGCCGGGTATCGCCGAGGCCTTGTTCACGACGGCGCTCGGCCTCGTCGCTGCCATTCCCGCGGTCGTCGGCTACAACAAGATCACCGCCGATTTCGGCCGCTACGCCAATCGCCTCGACAATTTCGCCGGCGAGTTCGGCGCGATCCTGTCGCGTCAGCTCGAAGACAAGTCCTGACCATGGCTGGCTCCCTCCTCAACGGTCCACGCAGCGGCAACGCCCGGCGCTCGTCCTATCGGCCGATGGCCGAGATCAACGTGACGCCCATGGTCGACGTCATGCTGGTGCTGCTGATCGTGTTCATGGTCGCCGCGCCGCTGCTGACGGCCGGCGTTCCCGTCGATCTGCCCAAGAGCCAGGCCCAGGCGCTCAGCGACGACAAACCGCCGCTGGTCATCTCGGTCAAGAGCAATGGCGACATCTTCATCCAGGAGACCGCGATCGACGAGGACGCGCTCGTGCCGAAGCTGCAGGCGATCACCAGCAACAATCCCGATGCGGTGATCTATGTCCGCGGCGACAAGGCGATCGATTACGGCCGGGTCATGGAAGTCATGGGCCTGATCTCCTCGGCCGGCTTCACCAAGCTGTCCCTGGTCTCGGAAATGCCGCAGGGCAGCCAGCCGACGAAATCGCGCAAGGGCGGCTGATCTTGCGCGAGGGCTATATCTTCTCCGGCATTCTCCACGGCATCATCCTCTTGATGGTCCTGCTGGGCCTGCCCGACTGGTTCAAGGCCAAACTGCCGGAGCAGCAGCCGATCGCGGTGCAGTTGGTCAACGTGTCCGATCTGACGCGGGCGCTCAAGCGCAACCCGCATCCGATCCAGGAGGCGAAGCTGGACACGCCGCCGCCGGATCGCCCGAGCAAGGCGCCGCCGCCGCCGAAGCCCGATCCGTTGGCCCCACCGCCGCCGCCGCCCGCGGCCGCGACGCGCAATCCGGACGACGAATCCGACGACGAAACCCCGCCGCCGCCGGAAAAGCAGCCGCCTCCGCCCAAACCGACTCCGGCGCCGCCGCCTGTCGTGCCGAAGCCCGAAAAGGCCCCGCCGCCGCCCAAGCCGAAGCCGACACCGCCGAAGCAGCAGGCCAAGGTGACACCGCCTAAGAAGGTCAAGGAGGTTGCGAAGCCGAAGCCCGTCAAGAAGAAGGCGCCCAAGGCGAACCAGGATCTCGACTTCGACTCACTGTTGAAGAACCTGTCGACCGACGCCAAGACGATGGAGAAGAACGACCAGCCGCCGCGCCGCACGACCAGCGCGCCGCCGCCGCAGGAGGCGTCTGCCCAGCCTGACGCGCCGCTCGGCGACCAGCTCTCGACGTCCGAGCTCGACGCGCTGCGCGCCCAGATCGAGAAATGCTGGAATCCGCCGGCCGGCGGCAAGGACGAGGACAAGATCGTCGTGCCGATCAAGCTCGTTATCAACCAGGACGGCACCGTCGCCTCGGCGCAGGTCGTCGACAGTTATGGGTACTACAACAGCAATCAGCTTTGGCAGGCGGTCGCGGACTCGGCCCTGCGCGCGGTTGAATCACCGAGTTGCAGCCCGCTCAAGCTGCCCGCAGACAAATTCGATCAGTGGAAACTGACGACCCTCAATTTCAGCCCACAGGATCTCCAATGACCCCACGCTTCCCCCCGGTGGCGCAGGCCACACGGCGCATGACCCTGTTGTTCGCCGCCCTCGCCCTGCTCGGGCTCGTCAGCCTAGCGAAGCCGGCGCATGCCGATCTCACCCTCGACATCACCCGCGGCAATCCGCAGCCGATCCCGATCGCGATTCCGGCGTTTCAGGGCGACAACCAGGCCGACGGCCAGCTCGGCTCGGACATCGCCGGCGTGATCTCGAACGACCTCGAGCGGTCCGGCCTGTTCCGGCCAATCGACCCCGCCGCGTTCATCCAGGACCCAGCGGCCCTGCGGCCGATCCCGCGCTTCGCCGACTGGAAATTGATCAACGCCCAGGCGCTGGTCGTCGGCAATGTCAGCGCCCGGCCCGACGGCCAGACCCATGTCGAGTTCCGACTCTGGGACACCACCGCAGGCAAGATGCTCACCGGCGTCGCCTATAACTCGCCAGCCGTGAACTGGCGCCGCTTCGGCCACAAGATCGCCGACCAGATCTACCAGCGCATTACCGGCGAGGGCGGCTACTTCGACACGCGAATCGTCTACATCTCCGAATCGGGCCCGAATCTGCGTCGAATCAAGCGCTTGGCGATCATGGACCAGGACGGCGCCAATAATCACCTCCTCACCAACGGCCATTCCCTGGTTCTGACCCCGCGATTCTCGCCAACCCGGCAGGAAATCACATATCTTTCCTATGCGCAGGGAACGCCTCGGGTATTCCTCTTCAACATCCTCACCGGCCAGAACGAAAGCCTCGGCGACTTCCCCGGCATGACCTTTGCACCGCGTTTTTCGCCCGATGGCGGCAGTGTGATCTTCAGTCTCTCGAATGGCGGCGGCTCCGAAATCTTTACGATGGATCTCAGCACCCATCATGTCGCCCAAGTAACCCAAACCGGCGCGATCGACACTTCGCCATGTTATTCTCCAGATGGAAAGTACATCACCTTTAATTCTGATCGCGGTGGTACACAGCAGCTGTACAGAATGAATGCAGATGGCTCCGACATTCAACGAATTAGCTTCGGTACAGGTCGCTATGCTACGCCTGTATGGTCCCCTCGCGGCGACTTGATTGCCTTTACCAAGTTCGTCGGTGGCACGTTCTCTATCGGCGTAATGGCGCCCGATGGCAGCGGCGAACGAATTCTCACCAATGGGTATCTGGTGGAGGGACCCACCTGGGCGCCAAATGGACGCGTCCTTATGTTCTTCCGACAGACAACCGACGATAATGGTGGGCGCGGCGGATCGACACG
>CAIUCF010000373.1 GCA_903897565.1 uncultured Rhodospirillales bacterium
CTTGAGAACATCCTTGATCGAGCCGGCGAGGTTCTGGAGCTTGCCCTCGATCTTGTCGGCCTTGCCGTCGGCCTGGAGTTTGCTGTCGCCGACGGCTTTGCCGACCGCTTCCTTGATGGCGCCTTTGACCTGTTTGCCAGAGCCGACGATGCGGTCTTTGTCCATGTCGTATTCCTTTGCTAAATCGAGTGGGGGCATCATGCACCCCGCCGGGGAATGGAGCGGGTCGACGCGCTAGAAGCGGCCGAGCAGCACCAGGATGAGGACGATGATCAGGACAAGTCCGAGGCCGCCGCTGGGGTAGTAGCCCCATCCGGAGCTGTGGGGCCAGGTCGGCAGGGCGCCGACCAGCATCAACAACAGCACGATCAGAAGAATGGTTCCGAGACCCATGAGGTTCTCTCCTCGTTTTGGTTGAAGGTTCAGTCGCGCAGGCTCAGAGGCGTGCTGCCTCGTTGCTGTTCATGGGAAAGGTCACCGCGATCCCGAGCGGTTGGTGGATGGAATCGACGGTCAGGTAGTGCCAGGCGGCCGCGATGCTGCCCAAGGTGACATCGTTGCCCAGTCCGACTGCGACCACCCGATCGGCGAAGATGAAGCGAACCTGGCGATCAGGGCTGGTCGTCGTGGTGTCGAGGATGGGCATGTGCGCTCTCCGGTGATTGGCCGTCAGCCGGGCGGCTGAATCAAGAGACGCGGGCTGCCCGGTTGGGGGAAATGGATGCGATAGAATTCTTGCCCCGATCGGTCCGTACTGGGCCGATCGGGAGTTGCAGGAAAAGACTAGCCTTCGACCATCCTCATCGGGCAGCGTCGGAAACTACTCAGCCGCGGCGCATCAGTCCCGCGCCGAGCAGCACGATGCCGAGGGCGACAGCGCCGCCGGCGACCATGGGCGGGATGACATGGTTCTGGTCCTCTTGTGCCTGGACCTTGAGACTGCCGATCTTCGCGACGTCTTCGGTCTTCTGGGTCGTGAAGACCGGGACAGCGAGGCCGGCGATGCCGAGCAGCACCAGGACGGCGCCGATGAGGACGAGGGGCGTTGCTTTCTGTGGCATGACGATATGCTCCTTTACGGGGTTTGGATCAGGCGGTGGGCTAGCTCGGGAAATGCGGGGCGAGGCCGAGAATGCCGATGACGATCAGGTAGATCGCGACGATGTAGTTCAGCAGGCGCGGCTGCAGCAGGATCAGGATCCCGGCGATCAGGGCGATAACCGGTTGAATCAAGAGTGTGTGAATGACCATGGCGCGTGCCTTTTCTTGCGAAGGATGAAGCCGGAGACAGGGCTTGGGATTTCGGGCCGTGGCCGCATCACGGTGCTTGGGTGCTCTCGGCCGCGGCTGGCAGGGGGCTTCGAGAGAACAGATGAAGCTGCAAATGGTTGCCTACTGCGAACCAGAACGTCAGGACATGGCAGTCGTTCGCTCGAAGGTTGGGGGCAGGAGAGCCGGATGTTCAGCGCGCAGCACGGTCGGTTTTGGTGCAAAGGATGCGGTACCGCCCCTCGACCACTTCGACTCCGTGGATGTCGTGGCCGAAGCCGGGGCAGCGCTGATCGAAGGCTTCGAGGGCCTTGAGATACCCAAGTACCGGACCGTCGGCGGTGCCGACGTTCTCCCCCGGCATCAGCAGCGGGATGCCCGGAGGATAGGGCACGACCCCGGTTGCGACGGTCCGCCCCGCGATAGCGTCGAGATCGACCGGCTCGATGTCGCCGCGGACCAGGGTTTCATAGGCCTGAACGGGCGTGCAGTCTGGCTTCGGCAGGATCGAGTATGCCGCAGTCAGCTGGGCGGTCGTGCGCAATTCGGCCATGGCCGCAAACAGCAGGTCGCCCA
>CAIUCF010000374.1 GCA_903897565.1 uncultured Rhodospirillales bacterium
CCGGTCATGGGGCAGAGCGAGGTGAATTCCGGACAGACGAAGCGGACGAGATAGTTCGTGCCAGGCTCCGGGTTCGCGACCTTCTCGATGATTGCGGAGTCGGGGTCGGTCGGCGCCGCGGTCGGCTGGCCGAGCTGCGTCAGGTTGGCATAGATCGTCTCGGTCATGTTGCGGCTCCCGACAGGGCGGGAATGTCCCCGAGCGCCTGGTTCGCGTGGAAATCTGCCTGGAATTCGGCAAAACCGCCAGCCGCGATGGCGGCGCGCATGCCCTGCATCAGATCCTGGTAATAGGTCAGATTGTGCCAAGTGAGCAGGATCGGCCCCAGCATCTCCTCGCAGCGGAACAGATGGTGGAGATAGGCCCGCGAGTAACCTTTGCAGGCGCGGCAGCGGCAGTTCTCGTCTAGGGGCCGTGGATCATCCTGGTGGCGGGCGTTGCGCATGTTGACCTTGCCGCGCCGGGTGAAGCCCTGCGCCGTACGGCCCGAGCGGGTCGGCATGACGCAGTCGAACATGTCGATGCCGCGGGCGACGCCGCCGACGAGGTCGGCCGGCGTGCCGACGCCCATCAGATAGCGCGGCTTGTCCTGCGGCAGATGGGGCTCGACGCCCTCCAGCACCTCGAACATGATTTCCTGGCCCTCGCCGACCGCGAGCCCGCCGACGGCATAGCCGTCGAAGCCGATCTCGATCAGGGCCGCCGCCGATTGCGCCCGAAGATCAGCATGGACCCCGCCCTGGACGATACCGAACAGGCCGTAGCCGGGACGGCTGGTAAACGCAGCTTTCGAGCGCGCCGCCCAGCGCATGCTCAGGGCCAGCGAGGTCTCGATCGCTTCGCGGCTCGAGGGATAGGGCGGGCACTCGTCGAGCACCATGGAAATATCGGAATCGAGGCAGCGCTGGATCTCGATCGAGCGCTCGGGCGTGAGCTCGAACTTGGTGCCGTCGAGGTGGGAACGAAAGACGACGCCATGCTCGCTCATCTCGCGCAGGCCGGCGAGCGACATCACCTGGAAGCCGCCGGAATCGGTGAGGATCGGCTTGTCCCAGTTCATGAAGCGGTGCAGCCCGCCGAGCCGCTCGACCCGTTCCGCCCCGGGCCGCAGCATCAGATGATAGGTGTTGCCGAGCAGGATTTCGGCCCCGGTCTCGGCGACGGCTTCGGGCAGCAGCCCCTTGACGGTGGCGGCGGTGCCGACGGGCATGAAGGCGGGGGTCTCGATCGTACCGTGGGCGGTCACGACCTGGCCGCGCCGCGCGGCGCCCTCGGTCGCCAGCAGGGAAAAGCCGAAGCCAGGGGCGGTCACTGCGCAGTCTCCACGCGATCGATCAGGCAGCAATCGCCATAGGAATAGAAGCGGTAGCCGGTCGCCACGGCATGGGCATAGGCCGCCTGCATCCGCTCGAGCCCGGCGAAGGCCGAGACCAGCATGAACAGGGTCGAGCGCGGCAGATGGAAATTACTGAGCAGCATGTCCACCGTCTTAAAGCGGTAGCCCGGCGTGATAAAGAGCGCTGTGGTATCTGCGAAAGGATGAATAGTGCCGGCAGCATCCGCCGCACTCTCGATCAGGCGCAGGCTGGTGGTGCCGACCGCAATGACGCGGCCGCCGGCGCGGCGGGTCGCGTTGATCGCTTCGGCAGCTGCGACCGGCAGGATCCCGTATTCGGCGTGCATGACATGGTCGTCGGTGTCGTCGACCTTGACCGGGAGGAAGGTGCCGGCGCCGACATGCAGGGTAACGGTCGTCGTCGCGACGCCGCGTCGTTCGAGCGCGGCGAGGAGTTCGGGTGTGAAATGCAATGCCGCGGTCGGCGCGGCGACGGCGCCCTCGGCCCGAGCGAACAGGGTCTGATAATCCGCACGGTCGGATTCGTCGGCGACGCCGCCGCGGATATAGGGCGGCAGCGGCATGGTGCCGTGGTGCTGCAGTGCTTCGAACAAGGCCGCGCCGCCCGCCGAAAAGCGCAAGGCAATGTCGCCTTCGGGCCGCTTCTCGACAACGGTCGCCGTGAACCCGGGGCCGAGCGTGACGCTATCGCCGACCCGCAACCGTTTGCCGGGCTTCGCGAAGACCCACCATGAATTCTCGTCGATGCGCAGATGCAGGGTGATCGAAACCCGAGCCGCGTCGCGGATGCCGATCAGTCGCGCCGGCAATACCTTGGTGTCGTTGAAGACCAGGAGGTCACCAGGGTTCAGGAGATCCGGGAGATCACGGACCACGCGGTCTTCCAGGCCCAAGGCCCGGACCCGCAGCAATCTCGCCGCGTCGCGCGGGCTCACCGGGCGCTGCGCGATCCGTTCGGGAGGCAGGATAAAGTCGAAGGCGTCGATGCGCATGCGGCTGCGATCAGTCGCCGCTGCTGCGCAAGGCGAGCAGGGGATGGCCATCCGCGTCGACCATGCCCATCGCGATCAGGGTGGTCAGGACCGAGACGAAGAACTCGGCGGTGCTGGCGCGTCCGGCGCCTTCGAGCCAGTTCTGCTCCTGGAACGCGAGGATCGCGGGCTGGCCGAGTTCCGCCTCCCAAATCACGCCGAGCAGGGAGGTCCATTGCTCCTCGATCTCACGGCGGACCTCGTCGAGGCCGAGGAAGCTGTTGGCGTAGTCGATCTGCCCGGTCTCGGGACCGGCGCCGAGGCAGAAATCGGGGGTGAAACGCCGCGCGGGGCTGGCGAGCTGGAAATGCGCGACCTCGTGGATCAGCACCGAGGGCTCGGTCAGCGTCGCGACGCTCTCGCCGTCCCAGGACAGCGAATCCTGCGGGGCGCGCGCGATCGGGTTCATGCCGAAATCGACGCAGAGCGCGACCGCATCGGCATGCCAGCAGGCCTCGTCGCCGCCGATCCGGTGGCGGCTGGCGGCGATTCGATGCCAGACCTGACGCGCAACCGGTGGCGCATGCGCCAGCGCCGCGTCATATTGCGCCAGAATCGGCTCGATCGCCTCGATCGGGATGGGGGTGAGACTCGTCATCGGCGCGTGACATCGCAGGGGCGGGCCGCGCACGCAAGGGCAAACCGACAAGGGACAATTCTGCCGTGACGGATCAACAACGCTCGCCGCTGCCGTTCTGGCGTCGCAAGACGCTGGCGGAGATGACCGCGCAGGAATGGGAATCGCTGTGCGACGGATGCGGAAAATGCTGTCTCGTCAAGCTCCAGGACGAGGACACCGCCGAACTGCTGTTCACCAACGTCTCGTGCCGCTTGCTGAACACGGAAACCTGCCGCTGTGGCAACTACGCCAAGCGTCAGCAATTGGTGCCCGATTGCGTCAAGGTTACCCCCGACACCGCCGGCGCGCTGAATTTCATGCCTCGGACCTGCGCCTACCGGCTGCTGGCCGATGGCCAGGACTTGCCGGAATGGCACCCCCTCGTCTCGGGACGACGCGATAGCGTGCACCGAGCGCGAATGTCGGTGCGGCGTCGCGTCGTCTCCGAAGACGACGTGGAGGAGGAGGATTTACCAGATCACATAGTCGACTGGTCCCGCTGAACCCGCTGCTTACTTCAGCAGGTTCAGGATCGACTGCTGCTGCGTCGCCGCCGTGCCGAGGACCGAGATACCGATCGACTGCCGGAGCTGCAGCGCCTGGCTGTTGGCCGCCTCCGTGTTGAGATCCGCGAGCGTCAGCTTGTCGCCGCCGCCAGACAAGGTCGATGCGTAGTTCGCGGAGAAGCTCGATCGCGCCTGCAGAATGGCCACGTTCGTGCCGAGCTGGCCCGAGATCGAGTTGAGCTGCGAGATCGCCTGCGAGATGCGGTTCAGCGAGTCGGTGAACACCGCCTGGGCGACCGTGGCGGCAAGACCGCCGGTGGTGCTGCCGGAGATCAGGACCTGGCTGAGGCCGCTGAGGACGCCGACACCGGCCGAGCCCGTCGCGAAGGTCTGGGTCGAGTAGATCAACGCGTTGAAGTTCAGCGATCCATCG
>CAIUCF010000375.1 GCA_903897565.1 uncultured Rhodospirillales bacterium
AGTATAGGCCGGGAGCAGCGCGGCGTTGCGGCGGATCACGGCGCCGCTCGACGAACTGAGGATCGCAGTTACGGTGTGCGGATACATGAAGGCCGCCATCGCCGAGCCGAGCGCGAGGCTGGCATAGGCGCCGGCGCCGGCGGCCGGCAGGATGAGATGGCCGGGCTTGGCCCGAGTCGCGAGCCCGGTGGCCGCGGCATCGAATACCGCGCCATAACCGCCGAGCGCCTCGGGGATGATGATCACCGCGGCAAAGATGGTGATGAAGATCATCACATCCTTGACCAGCGCGATCAGCGCCGGCGCCCGCAAGCCGCTCTTGTAGGTATAGAGCGCCAGGATCGCGAAGGCGACGATCAGCGGCAGCTCGCCCTTGACCCCGCTGCCGCCGAGGCCGAGCGCGGCGAGCACCACCTGCATGCCGACGAGCTGCAGCGCGATATAGGGCATGGTCGCAAGGATTCCCGTCAGGGCCACGGCGAGCGCCAGCCAGCGATTGCCATAGCGGCCATGGACGAAATCCGCGGCCGTCACGTAGCCGTGGCGCCGGGCCACGGCCCACAGCCGGGGCATCAGCAGATAGACGATCGGGTAGACCATGATCGTGTAGGGCAGCGCGAAGAACCCGGCTGCGCCAACGCCCCAGACCAGGGCCGGGACCGCGATCACGGTATAGGCGGTATAGAAATCACCGCCGAGCAGGAACCAGGACACGACCGTGCCGAAGCGCCGGCCGCCCAGCCCCCATTCGTCGAGATGGTTCAGGTCGCCCGCCCGCCACCGCGCCGCGACGAAGCCGAGCACGGTAACGAGAACGAAGAAGCCGGCAAAGACCACCAGCGCCGTGGTCTTGAGCTCACCTGCCATGGTGGCGATCCAGCAGATAGGCGCCGCCGGTACACAACGCGCTCAGGAACACCCAGGCGAACTGGTACCAGTAGAAGAACGGGATCTCCCAGAGCCTCGGGGCGTCCATCGAATAGAGGGCCGGCCACAACAAGCCGAGGAATGGCAAGGCGAGCAGCACGTAGACGAGCGGGGGACGCCGCGGAGGCTGGCGAGCCGACATGGAAGGCTCCTCGATGGAGTGCGGAAGAGATCGGAAATCGACGGTGGTTTCCAATACTATAGCGGGCGCTGCGAGGACAGGGATACGAACATGCACTGGGCGACAACCATTGGTCGCCTGAAAGCCTCTGGCTAACCGCGACGCGGCATATCATACTCTTCCCTTGATCGGCATTTCGGCGAGACCGGCGCATGGCCACGCTTTCCAGCATCGACCTGATTACCCGCCTCGTGGGTTTCGACACCACCAGTCGCGACAGCAACCTCGCCCTGATCGATTTTATCCGCGACTATCTCGACGGGTTCGAGATCGGCTCGGAACTGGTGTTCGACGACAGCGGCCGCAAGGCGAACCTCTTCGCCACCATCGGGCCGAGCGACGGCGCCGGCATCATCCTGTCCGGCCATACCGACGTGGTGCCGGTCGACGGCCAGGTCTGGACCAACGATCCGTTCGAGGTCTGGGAGCGCGACGGCCATCTGGTCGGCCGCGGCGTCGCCGATATGAAGAGCTTCATCGCGATCGCACTGGCCAAGGTGCCCGACGCCATCGCCAAGGTCGGGCGCACGCCGCTCCACCTCGCCTTCACCTTCGACGAGGAGGTCGGCTGCCTCGGCGCGCAGAAGCTGGTCCCGATCCTGGAGCAGCGCCATCCCCGGCCGCGCGCCTGCATCATCGGCGAGCCGACTCTGATGAAACCGGTCATCGGACATAAGGGCAAGCGCTCGCTACGCTGCCATGTCCATGGCCTGGAATGCCACTCGGCGATGACCCATGTCGGCGTCAACGCCGTCGAGGCGGCGGCGGAAATGGTCGCCTATCTCAAGTCGTTGGCCCGCCGCTTCCGCGATCAGGGTCCCTTCGATCCGGATTACGACCCGCCCTATACGACAGTCCATACCGGGCATATCGACGGCGGCACCGCCGTCAACATCGTACCCAAGCACTGCCTGTTCGACTTCGAATTCCGCCATCTGCCGGAGCATGACCCCGAGGCAATACTGCGCGAGATCCATGCCGAGGCAGACCGGCTCTCGATCGAGATGCGTCAGGTCTATGCCCAGGCCGGGTTCGATTTTCAGGCGGTATCCGGCATCACCGGCCTCGCCACCAGCGGCGATGAAGACATCGTCGCGCTGGTCAAGCAGCTGACCGGGATCAACGGCACCGGCAAGGTCAGCTTCGGCACCGAGGGCGGCTTCTACCAGAACGCCGGCATCCCCACCGTCATCTGCGGCCCCGGCTCGATCGAGCAGGCGCACAAGCCGGATGAATGGATCGCGCTGGAGCAGATCACCGCCTGTGAGAGGTTTATGGATCGGCTGATCGACCGGATTGCGGCGGAGTAGGCGTCCCACATTCCTTCGTCATCCCCGCGTAGGCGGGGATCCATCATCGGACGAAACCGGGAATACTCAGACATGGATCCCCGCCTGCGCGGGGATGACGACCACTCGGGAGCTGCGCCCTACAAATCCTCGGCCAATGCCGCCCGGACCGCGTCCGGGAGCACCGCGATATGGCCGTAATTGGGATGATCGAAGCCGATCAGGACCTGGACCTTGGGGTCGCGGAAAGCATCGGCCTGCGCCTGGCTCATCCGGAAATTGAAGAACTGCACGGAGGACGCCTTGCCTTCCGGCGAGGTGTTCTCCCGATAGGGGTCCGGCGTCCCACGCACCAGCTCGTCGCCGATCTTGACGAAGGCGTGGTTCTCGATCCCGCCAATCTTGAGCAGCAGGACCTTCCGGCGGATCTCGTCATCGACCTCGAACATCACGGTCGCGACCAGCTCGTTACCCTGCGGAATCAGCGGACCATACGCCTCGATCTCGTCGGCGAGTTGCGCCTCGCCGCCCTTCTCGATGTGCAACATCTCCTGGATCTGGTGCCGGATCGTCTCGTAGTTCTCGAAGAAGAAGGTGGCGATCGGACCAACTTCGACCCGACGGTTCTTCTTCAATGCCGCAATCGCCTTGCGGGCCTCGGCCCTGCGTTGCGGATACTCGCCGGCCGGGATAAGATCGGCGGGGGAAAAGCTGCGCTTGGCGGCTGACATCGCGGTCTCCATCATAAGATTACGCCTCGACCGTCACATCGACGACAAAGGCGGGCGCGGCCGGGGACAAGCGGTTCGAGCCGTTCCAGCCATAGGCCATCGCGAACAATTCCACGGGATGCGCCTGGGTCGGCAGCGGGTTCTCGCTCTTCAGCCGTTCCATACCCTGGACGATATGTACGCCGGCGAGCGGGCATTCCGAGGCCACGAAGGTCGGGGCGTTCTTCACCGCCTGACGGGCGGCCGGAAGCCCGATCTTGATGGCGGTTTCGAAATTCTCCTTCATCACCCCCCACGAGCCGCCATGGCCGGAGCAGCGCTCGATCACGTCGATCTTGGTCGAGGGGATCAGGCGCAGCAGCTCCGCCGCCTTCTGCCCCATATTCTGGGCACGTGAATGGCAGGCGATATGGACGGTGACCGGACCGGACAGCGGCTGCAGCCCGGGCGCGAGGCCTTCCTTCTTGGATATACCGACGATGTATTCGCTCAGATCGCTGGTGTGCTCGGCCAGGAACTTGACGTCCGGATCGTTGGGCAGGATCAGCGGCCATTCGAATTTCAGCATCAGCGCGCAGGAGGGGATCAACGCGATGATCTCGTAGCCGGCCTCGATCCAGCGACGGAATTCCGATGCGACCACCTTCGCCTTGGCGGCGACGTCGGCGATATCGCCCTGTTCGAGCTGCGGCATGCCGCAACAGCCCGGATACTCGACGACCGTCTCCACGCCGTTATAGGCAAGGATGGCGCGGGCCGCGGTGCCGATATCTGGATTGTTGAAATTGACGAAGCAGGTCGCGTAGAGCACCGCCTTGCGGCCATAACCCGGCGCCGCGGTGTTGACCGGCGGCTTCTCGAGCGCGCGCTCCTCGAAGGTCTTGAAGAAGTATTTCGGCAGTTCGGCGTCCTGGGCGACGCCGGCGATGCTTTCCAGCAGCGGCCGCGTCAGCGAGTTGCCGCGCTTGGAGGCGAAATTGGCGAGCGGCGCCACCAACCCGGCGAGCGCGCCGTTGCGGTCGGTCGCCGTGAGCTGGCGGACGGCGGTGTGAACCACGCCCTGCTTCAGCTCCGCGGCGCGGTAGCGCAGCATCAGATGCGGAAAATCGAGATTGAATTCATGCGGCGGCACATAGGGACACTTCGTCAGGAAGCACATGTCGCACAGGGTGCAGCCATCGACGACCTTCTTGAACTCCTTCGGATCGACCGAATCGAATTCCTGGGTCGGAGCCTCGTCGACCATGTCGAACAGGGTCGGAAAGGAGTCGCAGAGGTTGAAGCAGCGGCGGCAAC
>CAIUCF010000376.1 GCA_903897565.1 uncultured Rhodospirillales bacterium
CGTCCGCCAGCTCGGCCTCTGTCGCCTGCCAGATCGGCGTGATCTCGGTCGCCAGATAGAGCGAGATTTCCGGCACGATCGGCGGTGACGCGATCACGGTATGGCGGCGGATGAAGCTCTCGGCGGCAGCCGGGTCGAGCGTCACCCGGGCCACCGCGCCACCAGGCAGGCGACGAAGATCAGCAGCCCGGCGCTGCGGTTGGACTTGAAGCGGACGAGGCAATCGGCCGGGTCGTCCATGCGCCAGAACACCACCTGCCAAAGGAAATGGCCGGCAACCAGCACCAGCGGGATGATCGCGATCGGCGCGGCATGGGCGATCGCGAGCGCCAGCCCCAGCGCGACGAGTGTCGCCAGGTAGAAGCCGCCGACCCAGCGCTTGCTGGCATCGCCGAAGCGCAGCGCCGTCGACTTGACCCCGATCTTGACGTCGTCGAGCTTGTCCTGATGGGCGTAGATCGTGTCGTAGCCGAGGGTCCAGGCGATCCCGGCGAGATAGAGGAAAATCGCCGGCGCGGCCAGATGACCGGTCACGGCCACCCAGCCGATCAGGGCGCCCCAGTTGAAATTGAGACCGAGGAACAGCTGCGGCCAGAAGGTGATCCGCTTCATGAAGGGATATGTCGCGATCAGCACCAGCACGGCGAAGCCGAGGCCGAACACCTGCGGCTTCAGGCTGAACAGCACGACGGCGCCGACCACCAACTGCGCCGCCATGAACAGCACGGCCTGGACCACGCTGACCTCGCCGGCGGGAATCGGGCGAACCCGGGTGCGCTCGACCGCCGCGTCGATCTTGCGATCGATAATGTCGTTGAGGGTGCAGCCGGCGCCGCGCATCGCCACGGCGCCGATCCAGTAGAGGATCATCAGGCCGATATTGGGCAGGCCGTCGGCAGCCAGCGCCGTCGACCACCAGCACGGCAACAGCAGCAACCACCAGCCGATCGGCCGATCCCAGCGCGCCAGCCGGGCATAGGGCAGGGCCCCCGGCGGCAGCTGCCGCTCCAGCCAGCTGCCGCGGCGGATATCGGTGAAGCCTGCCGAAGGGCTCGGGTCGATGGGCGTCGAGGAATTCGTCATGTCGCGATTGTCATAAGCGGCGGCCGCGAGCTTGTCACGGCGCGCGTGCCGCGGTGCCAGCCATCAACGATATAGCGGCTGTCACGATGTTGATGATACGTCACTGATCATGGATCAGGACGACGATATCGACCATCGCACCGCGCTTCGCCTCTGGGTCGCCGGCGACCTGGCTACAGGCGCGCCGAGCGCGCTGGATGGCGACCAGGCGCATTACCTGCGCGCGGTGATGCGGCGTGCGATCGGCGACGAATTGCTGGTGTTCAACGGCCGCGACGGCGAATGGCTGGCCAGGATCGCCGCGCTGTCGAAATCGGCCGGGCAGCTCGCGCCGATCCGCCAGACGCGCGCGCAGGCCCAGGGCATTGACCTGCAGCTCGTCTTCGCCCCGATCAAACGCGCGCGGATGGAGATCCTGATCGAAAAAGCGGTCGAGCTCGGCGCCAGCGCCCTCGTGCCCGTGATCACCCGGCGCACCATCGTCTCCCGCCTCAATCTCGAACGACTCTCCGCCCATGCCCGCGAGGCTGCGGAGCAGACCGAGCGGCTCGACGTCCCCGCGCTATCGGCGCCGCGATCGCTGGAGGCCGTGCTCGGCGACTGGAACCCCTCACGCCGCCTGCTGTTCTGTGACGAGACCGGCGATGCCCCGTCGCTCGCGACGGTTTTGCAAGGGGTCGAGCTATGCCCGGAAAGCTGGGCGGTTCTGATCGGACCCGAGGGCGGCTTCGATCCCGCGGAGCTTGACCTCATCCGCGGCTTTCCATTTGCTACTCGCGTAAGCTTGGGGCCACGCGTGCTCCGGGCCGACACGGCGGCGCTGGCAGCGCTCGCGGTCTTCCAGGCGCTGCGCGGCGACTGGGGGACGCCGCGGGGCGCGGTTTCGCCTGC
>CAIUCF010000377.1 GCA_903897565.1 uncultured Rhodospirillales bacterium
CTCGGGCATCCTCCGCGGGCGTCGCCCCGGCGATCAGCCTCTCGTAATCGAGCGTTCCGAGCGGTAGCGATGGCGCCGGCGGATCATCGGCATAGATCAGGGTAAGGCCGCCTGTTTTGGCGGCGAGCTCGGCGCCCATCTCGGCGAAGCTGCTGTCGACGATCAGAATCTTCGGCCGGCAGTCGCGCAGCGCGTCCTCGTTCTCGACGACGCTCCAGCGGATGTTGAGCGGGACGATGACCGCGGCGGCCCAGGCCACGGCGAGATAGAGCTCGAGATAGCGATCCTGGTTCAGCATCAATACGGCGACACGGTCACCGCGCTCGACGCCGTTGCTGCGCAGGGCCGCAGCGAAACGGGCGACGCGGTCGCCGACCTCGCGCCAGGTGCGGCGGCGGTCCTGGAACAGCGTGGCCGTCCCTTCCGCGTTGAGCAGCAAAGCGCGGTGGAGGCCATAGCTCGTGCTCATCCCGGGTGCAGCAATCATCGTCTTCCTCGTTTCTTCTTGTTGATTGGCGGCGGATGGTCGTCGTCCGCCGCAGCGTGTTTCGTTGACTATCGCGTCATGCTCTCGCGCGCTGCGGTTGAGGCATCGCGTAGCCCTCCGTCAGGCGCAGGGCGAACTCATCGGCCAATGTCTCGACCGAAAGCGGGCCGTCGGCGCGATACCAGTCGGCGACGCCGTTCAGGGCGCCGATGATGATGAACGCCGCGAGCTTGGGCTCGCAAGGGCGGATGGAGCCGTCCTCGACGCCTTCCCGGATCAGGGTCCGGAACGCCGAATCATAGCGCCGCTTGGCGTGGCGAACCGCGAGACGGGTTTCCTCCGAGAGTTCGCGGTCGTCGATCCGGGCGAAGCACATGCCGAAATCGGCAGTCACGATCACGACATAGGCGCGGATCAGATGGCGCAGCTTGGTCAGGCCGTCGCCCTGCATGCGCTCGACGGCAGCGAAGCCGGCTTCGTACTGCTCGCTCCCCAGGCGGAAGAGCTCCGCCAGGATCTCCTCCTTGCTGCCGAAATAGTTGTAGAGCGCCATCTTGGTGATGTTCAGGCGTTCCGCGACCTTGCTGAGCGGCGTGCGGTGATAGCCCTCTTCGAGGAACAGCCGGACAGCCGTGCGCAGCAGCGCCACCCGCTTCTCGTCGCGGGCGCGCTTGCGCGTCTCGAACGGCATCCAGGGCGAGGAGTCGAGAGTGTCCGGGGGAGGACGCATGAGTTGGCCAGAACTTCCTTGACAGCAGAAACTCGCCAATATATGTCCCGGTGGATAGAAAATGTCTATGTGTAAATTTAAGGAGATCGTCATGTCGTCTCACGTCGTCGTCGCCGGTGTCGGCATGGTGCCATTCTCCAAGCCGGGCGCGAGCGAGCCCTATCACCTGATGGCTGCCGAGGCCGTCCGCCGCGCGCTGACCAACGCCGGCATCGACTACGACAAGATCCAGCAGGCCTATGCCGGCTACGTCTATGGTGACTCCACGGCCGGCCAGCGCGGGCTCTACGAAGTCGGGATGACCGGCATTCCCGTGCTCAACGTCAACAACAACTGCTCGACCGGCTCGAGCGCACTGTTCCTGGCGCGTCAGGCCGTCGAAAGCGGCGCCGTCGAGTGTGCGCTGGCTTTTGGTTTCGAGCAGATGATGCCGGGCGCGATCGGTTCGGTGTTCAAGGATCGCCCGAGCCCGTTCGATCGCTTCGACGAGATGACCGACGAGTTGGTCGATGTCGCGCTGCCGCTGGCGCTGCGTTATTTCGGCGGCGCCGGTCAGGCCCATATGGAGGAATTCGGCACCAAGGTCGAAACCTTCGCCAAGATCCGCGCCAAGGCCAGCCGCCATGCCTCCAACAATCCGGTCGCGCTGTTCAAGACCGTGATCACCGAGGAAGAAGTGATGGCCTCGCCAATGATGTGGCCGGGCGTGATGACGCGCCTGATGGCCTGCCCGCCGACCTGCGGTGCCGCCGCCGCTGTCATCGTCTCCGAAGCGTTTGCCAAGAAGCATGGCCTCGACGCCTCGATCCGCATCCGCGCCCAGGCGATGACCACCGACGTGCCCGCCGCCTTCGAGGCCCGCGACATGCGCGAGGTGGTCGGCTACAGCATGGCGCGCAATTGCGCCGATCAGGTCTATGCCGCCAGCGGCGTCGGCCCGGAGGATATCAAGGTCGCCGAGCTGCACGACTGCTTCGCCCATAACGAGCTGATCACCTACGAGGCGCTCGGCTTCTGCCCGCGCGGCGGCGCCGAGAAATTCATCGTCGACGGCGACAATACCTATGGCGGCAAGGTCGTCACCAACCCGTCGGGCGGCCTGCTCTCCAAGGGCCATCCGCTCGGCGCGACGGGGCTCGCGCAATGCACCGAGCTGGTCGAACAGCTGCGCGGCCGCGCGGACAAGCGCCAGGTCGACGGCGTCAAGCTGGCGCTGCAGCACAATCTCGGTCTCGGCGGCGCCTGCGTCGTGACTCTGTACGAACGCGTCTGAGGTCGGGGGCATGATCGACCGCAAATGGATCGGCCATGAGCTGCCCGCCGCGGTGCTGCCGATCGAGCGCACCCGCCTGCAGTTCTTCGCCAAGGCGATCGGCGAGACGGATCCCGTCTATGTCGATCGCGCCGCGGCGCAAGCCGCCGGATATCCCGATCTCCCGGCGCCGCCGACGTTTCTGTTCGCCGCGGAGCTCGATGCCGGGGTGACGGACAAGCTGCTGGACGATCTCGGGATCCCGCTCGCCAACCTGCTGCATGGCGAGCAGAGTTTCGTCTATCACTGCCCTGTCTGCGTCGGCGATACGGTGACGGTGCGCTCCAAGATTACCGATATCTACGACAAGAAGAATGGCGCGCTCGAATTCGTCGTGAAGACGTCGCGGGTTACCAACCAGGACGACGTCCTGGTCGCGGAGCTCAGCACGACGATCGTCTATCGCCACTGACCGGAGCCCACCATGACAACTCCCCGCTTCGAGACCGTCGCGGTCGGCGATGACCTGCCGCCGCTGACCCTGCCGCCGGTCAACCGCACGATGCTCGCCCTGTTCGGCGGCGCGTCCGGCGACCACAACCCGATCCATATCGACATCGACTTCGCCCGGAAATCGGGCATGCCCGACGTCTTCGCCCATGGCATGCTCGGCATGGCCTGGGTCGGCCGTCTGGTGACGAGCTGGGCGCCGCAGGCTCAACTCCGTCGCTTCGACGCCCGCTTCCAGGGCATTACCCATGTCGGCAACGCCATCCGCTGCACCGGCCGCGTGGTCGAGAAGCTGGAGCGCGACGGCGAGCGCTGCGTTCGCGTCGAGCTGCGCTCCACCAATCAATTCGGGCAGACCAAGATCGCGGGCGAAGCGCTCGTCGCACTGCCCTAGACATATCGGGAGAACACGACAATGACCGGCAAACTCGACGGTAAGGTCGCGCTGATATCCGGCTCCGGCCGCGGCATCGGACGCTCGATCGCCCTCAAGCTCGCGAGCGAAGGCGCGCGGGTCGTGATCAACGATCTCGACGAAGCCCCCGCCAACGAAACCGTGGCGGATATCCGTGCGCTCGGCGGCCAGGCCGTGGCCTGTGTCGGCAATGTCACCGCATCCGATTTCGCCGACCGCTTCGTCGGCACCGCGGTCGAGCAGTTCAAGGGCCTCGACATCATCATCAACAATGCCGGCTACACCTGGGACAACGTCATCCAGAAGATGACGGACGAGCAGTGGTACGCGATGATCGATTGCCACCTGACGGCGCCGTTCCGCATCCTGCGCGCCGCGCAGCCCGTGATCCGGGCGCTGGTCAAGGCCGATCAGGCCGCGGACCGCCGGGTCGTCCGCAAGGTGGTCAACACCTCGTCCATGGCGGGCTTGTTCGGCAATGCCGGGCAGACCAACTACGCGACCGCCAAGGCCGGCGTTGTCGGCATGACCCAGACCCTGGCCAAGGAATGGGGTCGCATCAACGTCACCGTGAACTGCGTCGCCTATGGCCTGATCAAGACCCGGCTGACCGCGAGCACGCTCGAGCACACCACGGCCAATATCGACGGGCGCGAGATCAAGGTCGGGGTCAATCCCGGCCTGATGGAGCTGATGGAACAGACGATCCCGCTCGGCCGCGGCGGCACGCCCGACGAGGCGGCGGGCGCGGTCTATCTGTTCTGTATCCCCGAGTCCGATTACGTCAGCGGCCAGACCCTGATCTGCAGCGGCGGTCTGACCGGCATTTAGCGATGGGGGGCGATCGACCTCGGCCGATCGCCCCTTCCACCCCTTAGGCCAGGACGCACTCCTTGTAGTGGCCTTCCTTGGCGTCGTTGCAGAGATGCCGGTAGGTGCCGACGCCGCCGATATAGGCGATCAGGCTCTGCTGCTTGCCCTCGACATTGGCGCCCGTGTACCAGGACTTGGTCTTGGGCACGAGGGTGAGGTTGGCCACTTCGTTATGATGGCTCACCCAGCCGTTATCGGCTTCGGTCGTCGGCTCGATCGTCTGCTTACCCTCGGCCCGCACATACGCGATGCAGTCGGTGATCCAGTCGACCTGCTGCTGCGAGCAGGTCGGTACATTGCAGAACGCCGCCGCGGGTGACATCGGCGCCATCGTCATGAACATGTTGGGGAAGCCGTGGACGGTCATGCCGAGCCAGGTATGGATCCCCTTCGCCCAGACGTCCTTCAGCAACCGGCCGTCGCGACCGCGCAGGTCGAGGCGGGTCAGCGCCCCAGTCGCCGCGTCGAAGCCGGTGGCGTTGACGATGATGTCCAGCTCGATCACGCCGGCGCTGGTCTCGATGCCGTTCTCGACGAAGCGGATGATCGGGGTCTCGTGCAGGTCGACAAGGTCGACATTGCCCTGCTCATAAATCTCGTAATAGCGATTCTCGAGCGGGACGCGGCGGGTGCCGAAGCCGTAATCCGTCGGGATCAGCTTCTTCGCCAGTTCCTGGTTCTTGAAGCGGGCGCGGATGCGCTTGCGCACGAATTCGGAGACCTGGTCGTTGGCCTCCTTGTCGGTCAGGGTGTCGGCGAAACCGCCGACCCAGAACTTGAGCGAGCCGTCATCCCACAAGGTCTGCAGGAAGCTCTCCCGCTCTGCCGGGTTCAGGTCGTAGAAGCTGCGCGTATCGGGGTTGAAATCGAAGCCCGAGAAGGTCTCGTGGACGAGATGCTTCAATTCCGGATAGCGGGCGCGGATCGCGGCGCGATCTTCATCCGTGTATTTCGGATTGCGGATCGGGATCGTGTAGCTCGGCGTCCGCTGAAACACGGTCATATGGCCGACATCGGGCGCAATCGTTTGGATGACCTGAATGCCGGTGGCGCCGGTGCCGATCACGCCGACTCGCTTGCCCTTGAAGTCGATGGGCTCCTTCGGCCAGCGCGCGGTATGGAAGACCGTGCCCTTGAAGCCTTCCTGGCCCGGGAAGGTGGGGTTGGTGGGGACCGAAAGGCCGCCGGTCGCCATCACCAGGAACTGCGCAGAGGCCTTGCCGCCGTCCGCCGTGGTGACGGTCCAGATGCCTTTCGCCTCATCGAAATGGGCGCCCTCGATCCGGGTGTTGAAGACGATGTCCTTGCGCAGGTCGAACTTGTCCGCGACGTGGTTCAGGTAACGCTCGGTCTCCGGCTGCGCCGGAAAACGCTCGCTCCAGTTCCACTCGTTGAGCAACTCGTCCGAGAACCAGTACTGATAGGTGTAGCCGGCGGAATCGCAGCGCGCCCCGGGGTAACGGTTCCAATACCACACGCCGCCCACGCTGCCGCCGGCTTCATAAATCCGCGCCTTCAGCCCGAGCTCGCGCAGCTTATAGAGCTGGTAGAGGCCCGAGATGCCGGCACCGACGATAATCGTGTCGAAATGTTCCTGCGTGGACGCAGCGGTAGCCATATAGATTTCTCCTTCAATCGTGTTGTAGCGAAAACCCTGGGATTGCGCCGACGCGAACTATCCTGCCGATTCCGTCGGGCGCTGCGTCGTCAATGTGGCGGGATGCCAGGCATGTCGGCGCGGGAAATCATGACCTTCGGACCCGATCGATGTTCCTTGCCCATGCTGCCCCCCTTCGCGTGTTCTTGCTTCGCTTCCCGGCACCACTCCGGGTTTCAGTCGTTATAATATCCCGAGATCCATCCGTCGACTTGATTTGACACGCCATTTATTTGCGATTTTACGCCAAGAGGTCGACCGAGGCGTAAGCGATAACCGGAAGATCGAATTCATGCACAGTATACTGTGACGACGCATCATGAGCACCTCACCCAATCGAGTAGGTTAGCCGGGCCAATATTGACAGATCGATAAGGATTTTCGGCTATTGGCCCTGCTATCCAGGGCTGCCTTGTCATACCACCCTGGGTGTGTACAAATGACCCTTGAACATGATGGGACGGTCGGAAACATCTCATGCTGTCAGCCGCAATTCCCGCTGATGAGGCGGAACGCATCCAGGCTTTGCAGGCGCTTGGAATCCTCGATACGCCGCGCGAGGATCGCTTCGACCGTGTCACGCGCCTGGCTAAACGCATTTTCGGCGTTCCGATCGTCATCGTCAGCTTGGTCGACACGGACCGGCAATGGTTCAAATCATGTATCGGTATGGCAGCCACCGAGGGTTCGCGCGAGACGTCGTTCTGCGGTCACGCGATCCATGGTGATGGCATCTACCTCGTACCCGATGCCCAGGTGGACCCCCGGTTCCATGATAACCCGATGGTTATGGGCGATCCTCATATCCGCTTCTACGCCGGCTGCCCCCTGGGGATCGGACCCGGATCGCGCATCGGCACCCTGTGCCTGATCGATCGCGAGCCGCGCAGTTTCTCCGACGACGATGCCGCGGCGCTTCGCGATCTGGCCGGCATGGTCGAGCAGGAGCTGCTCGCCATCAGGATGGCGACTTTGGATGAACTGACGCAACTCTCGAACCGCAGGGGGCTCGTCGCCCTCGGCCAGAACACGATCAGCCTGGCCAGGCGTTTCAAGAAGCCCGCGCTGATGTTCTTCTTCGATCTCGACGGCTTCAAGCCGATCAACGACACTTTCGGTCACGCCGCGGGCGATCTGGCGCTCAAGGATTTCGCGCAATTGCTGAACGAGAGCTTCCGTGAGGCCGATGTCATCGCCCGTCCAGGCGGCGACGAGTTCGTGGTGCTGTGCGCGGATTGCCCCGAGACTGAGGCTGCGCCTATGATCGCGCGCCTGCGCAGCCACGTGGAGCGCCACAATCGCCAGGCCGCGCGCGGTTTCGACGTCCGTTTCAGTGTCGGCGCGGTGGCGTTCGACCCGAGGCGCCACCACTCGATCGCCGATCTGACGGCGGAGGCCGATGCGCTGATGTATCAGAGGAAGCTACGCCCACGGTGAATCGCTCGCGACGACGGTATGCCCTTGCACGCCAGACCGCGACGCGGCACCTTCTCGCCAACGACAAGAATGCGCCGTCCCGTCGAGGCCGGCCGCGGGGAGGGGATCATGAGTTCGACTGAGGATAACAAGGCGCTGATTCGGCGGTTCATGGCCGCATTTTCTGCGGGTGACTTCACCGCAGTGCTCGGCATGCTGGATGACGAAGCCACCTGGTGGGTTGCCGGTACGATGCCGATTTCAGGCACCTATTCCAAAGAGGCCTTTACCAAGCTCCTGGGCGAAGTGCGCGAGTCCGTCGACGGCCCGATCGTGCTGACACCCCACGCTTTCACGGCCGAGGGCAACCGCGTCGCGGTCGAGACCGAGTCGTTGGCCCATACCAAGACCGGCCGGACCTACAATAACTTTTATCATTTCCTGTTCGAGGTCCGGAACGGCAAGGTCCTGCGCGTCAAGGAATACCTCGATACCATGCACACCAACGCAGTGTTCTGCACCCCGTGACGTCCGGCCGGCGCTTCAGGCCCTGAGGGCTTGCAGCGCCTCCTGCGCCATCGAGGCCACCAGCCTACCGTCGCGACTGTAGAGCCGGGCGAGCGATAGTCCGCGAGCGGTATTCGCCCATGGGCTTTCGGCGACGCAGTACAGCCATTCGTCGGCGCGGCACGGGGCGTGGAACCACAGTGAATGGTTCAGGCTGGAGGCGTAGAAGTCATCATAGGTCGCGGTCGCAAGCAGCGGCGCGATCGCGGTGTAGTTGAGCCACCAATCCGACAGATAGGCGATCGCGCAGCGGTGAATGCCTGGCGCATCGGGAAGCTTCTGGCCGACGCGCATCCAGTAGCGGATCGGCTTGCCGCGCCCGTCGGGAAGCAGATCGCCCAGCGCGTCGATGAAGCGGCATTCGACATAGGGGTGCGACTGCAGGCTCAAGTACCCGGATAGCCCGAGCCGATCGGTGAGGATCTCGGCGAAATCACTCACAGGCCGTGCGGCTTCGGGCGTGCCGATCGCCTCGTCGATCGGCGCTTCATGGCAAGGCTGATCGCCGTCGATCTGGAACGAGACATGGGCGCTGGTGACGGTGGTGTCGCCCTGACGCGCGATAATCTGGCGGCTGCTGAAGCGGCGGCCGTCCTGAAGCCGGGTCACCGCGTAGTCGATCGGGGCTTCCGGTCGGGCGCCGGCGAGATAGAGCAGTTGCACCATGGTCGCAGCGCGATCGGTCGCGACGGTCCGCTGCGCTGCGGCGACGGCCTGGGCGAGCAGCTGGCCGCCATAGACGCGGTCATTGTCGTTGCGGTCGTTGGTCAGGCTGCGGAACCGATCTCCCTCCTGCGGCTCGAGTGCCATCAGGGTTACGAAATCAGGACAATAGGCGGTTTCTGCTGGCATGACAGTGCTGGGCTCGATGGGATAGGGACGAGGGGTAGTCGGTCGTGTCTAGGCCGTGGAGCAAGCCTGCGTCAACCGGGGCTGGGACGCCGGGTGCAATTTGAATCCACTGTTGCGCGAGTTCCTGTAGAAATAACGGCAAAGCCCCGGCCAAGCGGGCGCGGCAAGAAGAACGGGAGAGGGTGGGAGCATGGCGAATATCGTCCTGGTGCATGGGGCCTGGCCCGGTGCCGGGTGTTATCGCGATACGGCGAAGGCCCTGCGGGCCATGGGGCATGACGTGTTCACACCGACGCATACCGGCCTCGGCGAGCGATACCATCTCAGCGCCGAGACAATCACCCTGGAGACCCATGTCCGTGACGTGCTCGGCTGCATCGAGGCGGAAGAGCTGACGGACATCATCCTGTGCGGCCATTCCTATGGCGGCATGGTCATCACCTGCGTCGCCGACCGGATCCCTGAGCGGATTCGCTCGATCATCTATATCGACGCTTTCGTTCCGGAGGACGGTGAGACCCTCGTCGACCTGATCCACAAGACCCTGCCGGCCGATGTCGCGCCGCTGTTTCTCGATAGCTGGCGTGACTCGGCGCGCCGGGATCACGGCGGCATGGTCCAGCCGATCACCGCCGAGATGTTCGGCATCGATCCGCGTCATCATGATTGGGTCGATCGCCGGTCGCGGCCGCAATCCTTTGCCACCTTCAACTCGCCCGCCCTGTTGTCGCACCACACCCACCCGATCCGCGACCGCCATTTTCTGTTCGCGACCAAATGGGCACCGACTCCGTTCCAATTTTACGCCGATAAATTCAGACCGGATCCCGCTTGGCGTGTCGTCGACATGGACACGAGCCACGACATCATGGTCGACATGCCGCTCGAACTTGCCGCGTTGATCGACGGGGTTGCGACATCGCGCCCCTGAGGCGCCGGGGGCTGTCATCGGCGAAGTGCTTCTAGTCCTTGGAAAATAGGGCTATCCTGGCTTGGTATGTCCAATATGACGCCGCCCAGGCGTCGCCATCGAACGAAAGAGATCCCATGACATCGGACGACCAGCAGACGGCCGGCCATATCTGGCGCTTCTTCCGCGCCGGTGGCTTCGATCAGGTTCGGCTCGAGACCGGGGCGGATGTCGCCAGCCTGGCCGAGCTCGACCAGAAGCTCTGGGTGGCGCTGGCCTGTCCGACGCGCGGCATCGAGTTCGACGAGAAGACCCTCGACCTGATCGATACCGATCAGGACGGCCGCATCCGGGCGCCGGAGCTGCTTGCTGCGGCGCGCTGGGTGACGTCCTTGCTCAAGGATCCCGACGACGTCACCAAGGGCCGCTCGAGCCTTGCGCTCGACGCTTTCGCCGATTCTACGCCGGATGGCGCCCGGTTGCTCGCCTCGGCGCGCGCAATCCTGCGCCTACTCGGCAGACCCGAAGCTACGGTGATCACCCTCGAGGATACCGCGGATATCGAGCATATCTTCGACGGCTCGACGTTGAACGGCGACGGCGTCGTGCCGGCCGACGCGGCGGCGACGCCCGAGGTCGCGGCCGTGATCGTCGACATCATTGCCACCATCGGCCCTGTTACCGATCGCGGCGGCAAGCCAGGCGTGTCGCAGGCGACCGTTGACCGCTTCTTCGCCGAGGCCGATGCGTATCGCGACTGGCACGGGCAACGCGCCAACCAGCCTCTCGGTCCGCTTGGCGACAAGGCGCCCGAAGCAGCCGTGCTGCTCCATGGCATTGCGGCCAAGATCGACGATTATTTCACGCGATGCGGGCTCGTCGCCTTCGACCCCGGCGCCGCGGCCGGACTCAATCCGGACCCGGCGCTCTATGCGGGGATCGGGGCGAGCGAGATCGAAGCCGGTTCCAGCGCGCTCGCCGCCCTGCCGATCGCCCGGATCGAGGCCGGCAAGCCGCTGTCGCTGACCGGAGGCATCAACCCGGCCTGGGCGGGCGCCATAGCCCAATTGCACGAGGTGCTCGTCGTGCCGATCTTCGGCGCGCTCGATGAACTCAGCGAAGCCAACTGGCAGCACCTCAAGGATGGCTTCGCGGTCTGGCAGACCTGGGTCGCGAGCGAGCCGGAGACCCCGGTCAAGAAGCTCGGCATCGAGCGCATTGCCGCGATCCTGGACACGGACGCCAAGGCGGCGATCGACGCGGTTCTGGCCCAGGATGCCGCGCTCGCGCCGGAAGTCGACGCCATCGGCGAAGTCGAAAAGCTGATCCGGTTGCAGCGCGATCTGTTCCCGCTGCTCAATAATGTCGTGGCATTTCGCGATTTCTACACGCGGGCCGGCAAGGCGGTGTTCCAGGCCGGTACGCTCTATCTTGACAGTCGCAGTCTCGATCTCTGTGTCAAGGTCGAGGACGAGGCCAAGCATAGCCAGATCGCCGTTCTCGGCGGCATCTTTATCGTCTACTGCAAATGCGTGCGCAAGGGCGCGACCATGACGATCGCTGCGGCGATCACGGCCGGCGATTCCGACAGCATCCGGGTCGGACGTAACTGCGTCTTCTATGACCGCAAGGGCCAGGACTGGGACGCCACGATCACCAGGATCGTCGAACACCCGATCAGCCTGCGCCAAGCTTTCTGGCTGCCGTACAAGCAGGCGGCGCGGGCGATCAGCGACGCCATCCAGAAGCTCGCGGCGGCGCGTCAGGCGAGCGTCAAGCAGGATGCCCTGCAGAAGGCGCTCGACAAGGCGGTCACTGGCGAAGCCGTCGCACCGCCGCCCAAGGAGAGCCCCTTCGACGCCGGCAAATTTGCGGGCATCATGGCCGCTGTCGGCCTCGCCTTCGGCGCCTTGGCGACGGCGATCGCGACGATCGTGACCGGATTCCTCCATCTGCCGGCCTGGGAGATGCCACTGGTGCTGCTGGGGTTGATGCTGGCGATTTCCGGGCCATCGCTCATCATCGCCTCGTTCAAGCTGGCCGGCCGCAATCTCGGGCCGATCCTCGACGCCAGCGGTTGGGCGGTCAATGCGCGGCTCAAGATCAACATCCCGTTCGGCACCGCGTTGACCACCTTGGCCAAACTGCCACCCGGCGCCCAGCGCTCGCTCAACGATCCCTATGCCGAGGAGCAGCGCCCCTGGGGATTCTACATCTTCCTTGGCACCTTGGTCGGGATCGCACTTCTGGCCTGGCGCGTGGGTTGGCTGGCGCTGCTGTTCAAGCATTGAACGCAACCGCACCGTTCCCGGCCAGGGAGCGGTGCGGCTGTCGTCGCGGCCCTATAGGTGCTTGCCGTACCAGTCGAGCGCCAGCTTGGCGGAAACCTCGACCCAGTGCGGCTGGTAGATGTCGTAGTGGCCGATCGGCAGGGATTCGAACCGCTTGGGCTCGCGCGCCCGTTCGTACATCGCCTTGTAACCGTCCATCCGACAGAGATCGTCCTTCTCGGCGCCGATCAGCATCAGGGCGCGGGGCGAAATCCGCTCGACGACTTCGATCGGCTTGTATTCCATCGTGGCCTCCGCGGATTCCCAGGACAGCTCGCAATACAGCTCCGGCATGACCTTCAAGGTCGCGGTGAAGAACTCGTGCGTCTGCGGGCTCGCGAGTAGGGTCGCCGTATCGACGGCCCCGCCCTTGCCGGTTAGCACCCGCTGGCGGCGATCAGCGGCGATATCGGCGTCGAGTTTCTGGCGCTGCTCCGGCGTGCGGATGTCGTAGAGCAAGCGGGCACCGTCGCCGTAGCCGACCTGGCCGACGGCCGCCTTCACTCGCTTGTCGATCGCGGCCACGTAGGGGACATGGGCGCCGCCATTGCTGGTGCCCCAGATGCCGATCCGGGCGGCATCGACTTCGGCCAGGGTCTCGAAATAGGTGATCGCGTTGCGGATGTCCTCGACCTGCTCATGCGCCATGACGCGCCACTTGGTGCCCTCGCTGCCGCCGAAGCCGCGGTAATCGAAGCCGAGCACGACGTAGCCGGCATCCACGAAGTACTTCGCATAGTCAGGAAGGATGAGGCCGCGGATGCCGCTATAGCCGTGGCACAACACGATGCCGGGGCGCTTCTCGCCTGGCTTGAGATCGTTGGGAAGATAGAGATCCCCGAGCAGCTTGGCGCCTTCGCTGTAGAAATGGATGTCACGCTTCTTCATTGTCGTTCTCCCGATTCTGGCAGTTGTTGGTTCAGCGGGCGACCCAGCCGCCATCGATGACGAGCTCGGCCCCAGTGACGAACCGAGACTCGTCCGAGGCGAGATAGACCGCGCCCATGGCGATGTCGCGGGGATCGCCGACGGTGTTCATCGGACACAGGGCGCCGACGGCGGCCCAGGGATCTTCGGCCGGCAGCGCGCCGGTCTTGACCCAGAGATCGACCGCCATTTCCAGCATCGGGGTGCGGATGCAGCCCGGGTGGATCGAGTTGACGCGGATCGAATGGCCATGCGCCGCCCATTCGATCGCCAGGCTCTTGGTCAGGTGGCGGACGCCGCCCTTCGAGGTGTTGTAGGCCGCCTGGTTGGGGAAGCCGACGAGGCCGGCGATCGAGGAAAGATTGACGATAGAGCTCGGTGAGGCCGGCGATCCGCCGGCGACAAGGAGGGGGCGCAGCGCCTTGCAGCCGATGAACAGGGCGTCGAGATTCACCGCCATGACCTGCCGCCACTCCGCCAGGCTCATCTCGGAGACCGGCTTGACCATCTCGATCCCGGCATTGTTGACGAGGATGTCGAGCTTGCCCGCGGCTTTCGAAATGATCTCTGCGGCTCTCGCCCAATCGGCCTCGACCGTGACGTCATGGGCGAGCGGCGTCGCACCCAATTCCTTGGCCAACGCGGTTACGCCGTCGATATTGCGGTCGGATACGAAGAGCTTTGCGCCTTCCTCCGCCATGGCGCGGGCGATTGCGGCGCCGATGCCTTGTGCCGCGCCTGTGATCAGCGCGATCTTGCCGTCGAGTCTCTTTGCCATGTCTTCCTCCGGTTATTTTTCCCGGAGTATAGAACAGGTTGGGGTGCCGCGCTTGTGCGACAGAGCACGATCGCTTGGCTGAGAGCGCAGCACACCCACAAAAGAGAACGCCCCGCCGTGGATCGCGGCGGGGCGTCGATGTTTGCGTCGAGGGTGGGGCGATGGCGTCTCAGGTGAGGACGGAGAGGAAGCGTTCGTTGAGCGCTCGATCGTAATAGAAGATCGCCTTGCCGATCTTGTCGGCATCCCAGGTCCGCACGGGGGAGTCGGGATAGAAGGTGTAGTCGCCCGCGAACACTTCGTTGCGATTGCCCGAGGGGTCGAAGAAATAGATCGTCTTGCCGCGGGTGATGCCGTGGCGGGTCGGTCCGATGTCGAGCGGGATATCGTAATGCGTCATCAGATCGGCGGCGCGGCCGACATCGCTCCAGTCTTCGAGCAGGAACGAAGCGTGGTGGAACTTCGCCGGCTCCGGATGCGCAACGAAGGCGATGTCGTGCGCCTTGTTGGAGGTCGTCAGGAAGATGGCGACCGGGCCGTCTGGCGCCAGAACCTGCTCGGCCAGCTTGAAGTCGAGCACGGTCGTGAAGAAGCGCAGGACCTCGGGGATCTCCGGGCCGTAGAGCAGCACATGATCGAACCGCATCGCCCGCATGCCGTGCGGCTCGACATGCCAGAGGCCGGGATTCTTGGTCGGCGGATGATTCTCGGCGAGCGCGGCTTCGGCATAGAGCTCGATGCGATGGCCCGAGGGGATGATGAAGGAGATGCGGCGGCCGAGACCGGGCTGTTCGCCGGCGGGGACGTGGTCGACGGCAACGCCGAATTCGAGGATGCGGCCTTCATATGCCTTGAGCGCGGCGTCGCTGCTGACCTTGAAGCCGACCCGCGCCACACCGGCGTGATCGGCGGGATGCAGGATCACGCTGTGATGATCGAACTCGTCATAACCCTTGAGGTAGACGCGGCCGTCCGCTTCGGTGCCGACCATGTCGAGTCCGAGATAATCCACGTAATGGGTTATCGCGGCGTCCATATCGAGCACGAAAAGTTCCACGAAACCCGGACGCAATACGCCTTCGCCTGCCATTATTTCCTCCTCAACCACGCGCTCTTGCCCGGAAGCTTGCCCAAGCGGCGAGGAACTTACCATCGCCACCGCAGGGTCTTCGCCGAGCGCTCTCAATTTTGAGATATCAGGTTATCCACAGCGCGGATGCCGGGTCCAATACCCGTTCGGATAAGTTTCCTTGCCGATTAGCTATCCATGGCGTGATGCGACCTAAAGGGGCAGTCCGGTGTAGTTCTCGGCCAACGACTCCGCTCCGGCACGGGAGCCCGTCAGGTAATCGAACTCGGCTCGCTGCATGCGGCGCCCGAAATCTCCGGCGTCGGGGAAGGTGTGGAGCAGCGAGGTCATCCACCAGGAGAAACGTTCGGCCTTCCAGATCCGCCGCAACACCCGGGCCGAGTAGCCGTCGATCCCCGCCGGCGATTTCTCGTCATAGAACTCGACCAGCGCTTCCGCGAGGCAACGGACATCGCTCGCGGCGAGATTGAGACCCTTTGCGCCGGTCGGCGGCACGATATGGGCGGCGTCACCGGCGAGAAACAGGCGGCCGAAGCGCATCGGCTCGGCAACGAAACTCCGCAAGGGCGCAATAGACTTCTCGATCGAGACCCCGGTGCGCAAAGACTCGGCTGATTCGGGGTCGAGACGGCTGCGCAGCTCGTCCCAGAACCGGTCGTCCGACCACGCCTCGGCGCGCTCGTCGCTGGCGACCTGGACGTAATAGCGGCTACGGCTCAGCGAGCGCATCGAGCACAGGGCGAAGCCGCGCGCGTGATGGGCGTAGATCAGCTCCGGTGCCACCGGGGGCTGATCGACGAGCACCCCGAGCCAGCCGAAGGGGTACACGCGCTCGAAGTTGGTGATCGCGCCCTCGGGGATACTCTGGCGGCAGACGCCATGGAAGCCGTCGCAGCCGGCGATGAAATCACAGGCGATCTCATGAGTGATGCCGTCCTTGGTGTAGCGTACGTGCGGCTGCGACCCGGCAAACTCCAGGGGTGTGACGTCTTCGGCTTCGTAGACGATGCGCCCGCCGGAAACATCGCGGGCCTGCATCAGATCCGCGGTGACCTCGGTCTGGCCGTAGACGATGACGTGACGACCGACGAGCGCCTGGAGGTCGATGCGGTGGCGATCGCCGTCGAAGCACAGCTCCAGGCCGTGATGGACCAACCCCTCGGCGCGCATCCGGGCACCGACCCCGGCGTCGTCGAGCAGGGAGGCCGTCGCATATTCGAGGACCCCGGCGCGGATCCGCCCGAGCACATAGTCTCGGCTGCGCTGCTCGACGATCACGGTGTCGATGCCGTGACGTTCGAGCAGGCGCCCGAGCAGGAGGCCTGCGGGACCAGCACCGACGATCGCGACCTGGGTCCGCATGCTATGCTCTCTCAGGGTGTCAGGTAGAGGTCGCGGAAGCGATCGCGCAGCAGGTTCTTCTGGACCTTGCTCATGGCGTTGCGCGGCAACTCGGGCAGGATCACCACGCGTCTCGGCTGCTTGAACCGCGCCAATCTGCCGTCGAGCGCGGCGATGATCGCGGCCTCGTCGACTTCTGCGCCGGGGCGCAACACCACTGCCGCGGTCACGCCCTCGCCGAGATCCTTGTGGGCGACGCCGAACACCGCGCTTTCGAGGACGCCCGGAATGGCGTCGATCTCGGCCTCGACTTCCTTGGGATAGACGTTGAGGCCGCCGGTGATCACGAGATCCTTGCCGCGGCCGACGATGCGGACATAACCACGCGCATCGAGCGTGGCGAGATCGCCGGTGATGAAGAATCCGTCGGCGCGGAATTCTGCCGCCGTTTTCTCCGGCATGCGCCAGTAGCCCTTGAAGACGTTGGGACCCTTGACCTCGATCATGCCGATCTCGTCGGTGCCGAGCACGGCGCCCGTCTCCGGGTCCGTGATACGCAGCGACACTCCGGGCAGGGCGAGGCCGACGGTGCCGGCGATGCGGTCGCCGTCATAAGGGTTCGAGGTCGACATATTGGTCTCGGTCATGCCGTAGCGCTCGAGAATCGCCATGCCGGTCTTCGCCCTCCAGGCGCGATGGGTTTCCTCCAGCAGCGGCGCCGAGCCGGAGATGAACAGGCGCATATGGGCGCAGGCTGCCGCCGTCAGCCGTGGATCCTCGACCATGCGGACATAGAAGGTGGGAACCCCCATCATCGTCGTCGCCCGAGGCAGGAGACGGAACACTTGGTCGACGTCGAACCTGGCGAGGAACAGCATCGATCCGCCGGCGAGCACGATCGTGTTGACGGCCACGAAGAGCCCATGGGTGTGGTAGACGGGCAGGGCGTGGAGCAGCACGTCATCTGCCGTGAAGCGCCAGTAATCGACCATCGTCAAGGCGTTCGAGGCGAGATTGTCGTGGGTCAGCATGGCGCCTTTCGAGCGCCCCGTGGTCCCCGAGGTCTAGAGACTGGCCGCAAGATCATCCGGCGTGCGCGCGACCTCGGTGAATTCCGGCGCCATTGCCCTTGCTCTGTCCATCAGGCTGCCTCGTCCCCCTGCATCGAGCGTGAGGCAGGATCGCGCGCCCAACCGGGTCGCGATTTCAGCGATTTCGCCGTGCCGCGCCGGGTCGCATACCACCATCGCGGGCTCGGCATCGCCGAAGAAATATTCAAGTTCGGCGCGAGCGTAAGCGGTGTTCAGCGGCAGGAACACGGCGCCGGCCCTGACGCAGGCGAGGAAAAGCAGGATCGCCTCGGGGCTCTTTTCCACCTGGACCGCGACCCGGTCACCCGGCTTGACCCCCTGATCGACAAGCAGGTTCGCGAGCCGTCCAGAAGTCTCCAGTGCCGCGCCATAGGAGATCACCCGCCCTTCGGTCGTCTCGATCAGGGTTTTCGCCGAGTTCGGGATATGGGATCGAATAAGGTCGAAGAGATGATTGCTCATAGCAATGTCCGTCGGGCTGTGTAGCGGGCAGGTGTCCCGGCTCCTGCGTTGCTGTCCCTCATTCGGGGCGCTAACGCAAGCCTCTCCCGGGCGCTCTCGGGCGATCCAAGCCGTCGTGGCTAGACGAGTTTGCGGTCGTCGTGCGCTGCGTCCTGGGGGCGGTAGGCATAGTGGGTCTCGAAGCCCGTCCCGGATTCGTCGCGCGCCCAACGGCGATGCACCGAACGCAGAAACACCCAGTCTCCCGGCAGTCGCAGACGCGCCGGTGGCGGGCCGAGATCCATCCGCACAGGATACCACGCGAACCAATCCTGCCACGACCCCTTCGCCAGCGGCGGAATTGCGTGCTGCGGCTTTGCAATCAATGCGATGTCAAGTTTGGCCGCGAGCTTGTAAAGAAAGAGCACGAGATCGGCGATGCAGAACCACCACCAAGTCGAGCCACTCGCAAAATAGAATAACCCGCCGAACGCGATTACGCCACTAGCGACGAGTACGTAGTCGTTAATGTTCTGTAGCGTCCGATCACTGAGCACCATTGCAGCTTGTTCCCACTCGCCCGACGCCCTAGGTTGAGCGTTTCAATCTCTTTTTTCGCTAAGTATACTAGAAAGCCACAGAGGTTTTAAGATCGCGTAAATCGACCATAATATATGCGAGTAGGGATGCCAACAGCGCTCGCGTCGGCGTACTCATGGCTGCGCGGGAATGAGGGCGTTGTTGGAGAGGGGGGATCGTTTCGGGATGTCGGATGATATCACACCAGGCCTGCTCAGGGCGGCGCGTGCGCTGATCGGATGGACGCGCGTGGAACTGGCAAGTGTCGCCGGCACGGACGAGCGCATGATCGCGAGCCTGGAGGGCGGTCCGGGTCTTCCCGGAGACGACGCTTTTGACGACGTCGTCGAAGCCCTAAGCCTTGCCGGGGTGGAGTTCATCCCGCCTGACGCGAAGGGGCCCGGCGTCCGCCTGTTGCCAAGGGTTGCCGGTTGGGTAATCGATTTCGCGAATCGCCGCATGGTCGGCGATAACGGTCTCGTCTGGCTGGCCTTTTACGCCGATCTCGGGCGCTTCGTCCTGAATGGGCGGGTCAAGAACCATTCGATCGAGGCCGATCAGGACGTGCTCGCGGATGCGCGGCTCGCGCTGGAGGACTACTACCGAGCGAATCCGGGGCTGATTCGCTGAACCCGATTATGCGAGATGTTCCTGGCGCAGGAAAACATGCTGATCGCCGGCGCCCGGCAGGGTGCGGAACGGGGTCAACCCGGAGCGGTCACGGTCCTCGACGATGTCGAGAATCGTCTGGAATGAAATCGTCTCGTTGCGATCTGTCGCCCCGTAGGCGAGCGCTAGGTCGCACAGCATGTTGATGAGCCCTGGTCGGCCGAGGCTAAAGTAATAGATCGTTTCTTTCGCGGTCTCGCTGAAGACGTCGCGCGCTGACCCGGCAATAGACAATCGCTTGTTGATATAATTATTCATGTCGCCGAACGACATCGTCGGAATATCGTAGACGGCATGTCCGGGAGACCTGAGGACCCGAAGCCTCTCATCCTGCAGCAGTGTTCGGAACGCCGGAGAGCCCGCCAGCGTGACCCGGAGCTTGCCGTGGATATCCGGCGTATTCACGAGCTCGTCGAGTTCGAGCAGCATGGCCGGCGTCAACGCCTGAGCTTCGTCGACGAGGAGATGCGCTTTTTTGCCGAGCGCGCCTTGGGTATTGATGAACGCCTTGACCAGTTCCTTCGGCGTCATCGTGCCGCTGCCGGAGCGCGATATCGCGAAAGCGTGGATGATCCAGCCGTAAATATGAGTGGATTGTGCGGTGATGCCCGGAATGAAGCCCGTCGCCGTCCGAGCGTCTGCCTTGCGCTGCAAGAGTTTCAGCATCGTCGTCTTGCCGCAACCCGCCTCCCCGATCAGCATGACGAAGCGGTCCTCGACTGGCGAGGTCGGGTTGAGGATCGGAACCGCCGACAGGTGTCGCTCGGTCAACACCAGGAACCGGGGATCCGGGACGACGGAAAATGGCGGCTCCTTCAAATGATAGAAGCTCAGATAGGGGGAGAGCTGACGGCCCATAGGCGTCGACGGTCTCGTCAGGAAGCCCACCGGCGGTCCGGGGAATGCAGGCTTCGTCTCCGCCCATTCGCTGACCGGTTGCGGCTGCGACCATCCGGCCAGGGCCATCGGCAGATCACCGACCGTTTCCGGGATGTCTTTGTCGCTGCGTCCCAGCCCGATCACCAGTGTCAGGATCACGGCGGCGCATGCCGCCCCGACGATCACGACCTCCGCACCGGCATCAGGGGCGATCCGGCTCAACCAGTCGAGCGGAATCATGCCGTTGTAGCCGAGGAAGACCGCGGCGGCGAACAGCGCGCCCAGGGCGACCAGGAGGATGAGCCGATAGAACGCACCAGCGCTCATGATCTGCGCTCTTCCCAGATCTTGTGCGAATAGTTCATCACGCCTTTAATCGGAGCCCCGTTTGCGATCATAATTTCATAATAACCACATGTTCCCGCGTGCTAGCTTTCCTTGATGGACATTAGCAGTATTCGTCTCCCATGAGTCATCCTCTGGAACTTTCGCGGGCGCGAATGGATCGGGCGCGGGAACACTTCGATGCGCTCGTGATGCTGGTCGAGACGCTGAAATCGGAATCACAGGGTCCCGCCAATCTCGCGACCCAGTTGCGTGACCCCGAGCGGCAACGGCCGCGCCGAGTTTGCATGATGGTTGGCGAGATCGTCTACAATCTTCGCGCGGCCCTCGATCACCTCGTCTGGGGGCTCGCGACCAGAAACGGCCAAGTCAGCGTGGGAGGCGTCGGCTTTCCCGTCTGCGACAGTCCCGAACACTTCAAGCAGGTCTCCCACGGCGGCATGCTCAAAGGCGTTCCCCGGAAGTTTTATCCGCTGATCGCCAGCGCTCAGCCGTATCTGGCTTCGGACCCGGCAAACGCCCCTCTCAAACTGCTGCAGGGCCTGGCCATCGCCGACGCTCGCGACGGCGTCGCGATTTCGCTCATTCGTGACGCAGGGGGTGACACCGGCGTCGCCTTCGACAGCATCGGTTGCTACGATAATGCGCCCATCCTCCCCGTCCTGACTTATCTCAGCGGCGGCGTGCAGGGCATCGTCGAGTCGTTCGAGCGGTGTTTCTGAGGCGTCAAGGCCCGGCGGTCGCGACGGGTGGTGACGCCTCGATGACCCGGTCGCGCCCAGACGCCTTGGCGACGTAGAGTGCCTCGTCGGCACGCTTCAGTGCAGCTTCCGGTGAGTCGCCATCGGGATCGACCCTCGTCACACCGATACTACAGGTAAACCCGATCGACTGCAGCCCGACCGTCAGGCGGAGTTCGGCAATGCTGTGCCTGACCCGCTCCGCGGTTTGCAGTGCCGATTCGAGGGGGGTCTCCGGCAGGAAGCAGGCAAATTCCTCGCCGCCGAGTCGCGCGAAGATATCGTGGCTGCGGAGGACCTGGCGTACGCGTCGCGCCGCTTCGACCAGCGCCTGATCGCCGATATCATGGCCGTACTGATCGTTTAGCCGCTTGAAGTGGTCGAGATCGAGCATGAACAGCGCCCCGGGAAGGCGATTACGGCGCATGCGTCGCAACTCCGACTGGACCAGCGACAAAAACTCCCGACGGTTGGTGACACCGGTCAGTGGATCAGTGGTCGCCAAGCGGTGCAATTCGGTATTGAGCAGGCAGAGCTGGGCTTCGACCTCGCGGACATGGGTTACGTCGCCGAAGGACAGCAGATAGGCGTCTTCGCCGGCGAAGCTCATCCGCCGCGCCGATACCGTGAGATGGCGGCGGCGGCCGGTCGTGTCGTTGAGGGCGATCTCGGGAAGCGTCGACTCGGTGCTGCGAAACTGTTGGAAGGGGATGTGGTCGGCGACGTCGAGCAGGGCCGAGACCTGCTCAGGGGCGATTACCGCGCCGAAATACTCATGGGTGCTGACGCTGCGATAGCGAATCGTGCCGTCTAGCCCCAGCACGATGAGTGGGGTCGGCAGGGCGTCGAGCAGATCACGTTGGGCCGTGGTCGCGGTAGCATCGGCGATCATCTGCGTGGCCGCCCAGGGGTCGCCGAAGACCCGGCGGGGCGCCTGCCAGACAATATCGAATTGACGATCGCTGCGGGCGCGACCGACGAACAGCGTCATGTCGACATGGTGGTTCACCGCCATGATCGTATTGCCGCCGGTCAGGGTGGGAATCGACTGCCCATACATGAACTGGCGGACCGTCCGCGTCTCGACGGTGCCGGCCTCCGTGACCGCCTTGCACCACATGCGAAAGCCGAGCAGCGCGCCTTCCATCGGATCGTAGACAGGCCGCGTCGGGTCCTTGGTATAGCGGTGCCAGGTTTCGATGAAGGCGGCATTCGCCGGGGCAGGATGGGACATGAAGTAGCCCCAGCAGCCGAAATGCCCCGCGACGTCCGCCGGGTCCAAGACCTGCAGCTCTGCCTCGCTGATCGAGAAATCCATAATAGGCAGATCGCTAGGGCTGAAGCCGGCCTGACGGACGGCCCGATAGAAGCTCTGCTTCGAGATGCCGTTGAGCGTCGACAAGACCGCCCCACGACCGCCCGCTCGGAAATTCCGGAGCGACTCCAGGGTCAGCGTCCAGTCGGTGTGATCGAACGGCAGGTAGATTTCGGGGAAAGTCGCAGCGCGAAGCCCCTTGGCGTCGAGAAAGGACTTCAGGACGGCGTTGGTCGTATGCGGGTAGACGAAATCGGTGCCGATCAAGAAGAAGCGGCTGAACGCGCCACCTTCCGGCGACATCAGATATTCAACCGCCGGGATCGCCTGCTGATTGGGGGGCGCTCCCATGTAGAAGACGTTCCTCGACTGCTCCTCGCCTTCATACTGCATCGGGTAGAACAGCAGGATATCGGCCTCTTCGATCACCGGCAGAACGGATTTCCGCGAGACCGAAGTCCAGCAACCGAACAGGGCTGCGACGCCATCATCGTGAATAAGGCTGTGCGCGAGATCGCGATAACTCATCCAGTCCGATTGCGGATCCGGAGCGAGCGCCTCGATCTTCTTACCGAGGAGTCCCCCTTCGGCATTGACGCGATCGACTTCCATGAGGATGACGTCGCGCAGCGACGTTTCGTTGAGCGCCATCGGGCCGCTCACCGAATGCAGGATGCCGATTTTGATGGTGTTCGGGCGTGCCATAAACTGCTCTGGAATCTCCGATGCGCACGAGATCGCGTCCCCGACGATTTCGGGCGACCTTGTCAGGGGTCGGGATTTACCTTGCAGTTTATTGTTTGAACACTTGATTAAGATGAATCGTCACTACGGTAATGCGTGGCGAACATATCGCGCAGGGCTGAAGCCGCCATCGGGGATCGGCCCCGTGGCGGCTCACCCTTCACATCACTTCGTGCTTGGCTTGGCCAAAGTCTTCAGGAGGTTGAGCGCGGCGTTGCGCTGCTTCTCGCCCTCAATCTCGTAGAACGACCGGACGAGTTCGACAGTCTTGCGCTTCTTCATCAGGTCCCCGGGAATCGCGTCCAGTTCTTTCAGGACGACCGGCTCGACCGAGGAGGTCTGCTCACTTTCGATTTCGACCGTCTCGAAGAAATAGGAGACCGGGACGTGGAGGATCATCGACAGCTGGTAAAGCCGCGATGCGCTGATGCGGTTCGTGCCATGTTCGTACTTCTGCAGCTGCTGGAAGGTCAGGCCGATGATTTTGCTGACGGCTTCTTGCGACAAGCCCAGGAGGATGCGCCTAAGGCGGACCTGGGCGCCAACTGCCGCGTCGATGGATTTGAGCTGGGCATCGGTGAGGGTTCCCAGCGGCTGGGAACGATGGTCAGACGAAGCGCCCGTGGAGGATTTGCGTGGCAATTTAACCCCTGAATTGTATGTCATGTCAGAATTTCTCACTGAAG
>CAIUCF010000378.1 GCA_903897565.1 uncultured Rhodospirillales bacterium
CCGACGAGAGCATCCAACCGTGCGTCCGGATAGCGCGCGCGCAGCTTGGCAAAGGCCGGCAACGCGAGCAGGAAATCACCGTGATGGTCGAGCTTCTGGGCGAGGATCTTCTTCCGGTTCGGTTTGAAGATGCTGGTCGCCGCAATCGTCGTCAGCCGCTCGGAATCTACGAATGACGGCTTCGCAAGGTGACGTATGGCTGCCAGAGCTGTGTCGGCGCAAGCATCCCAGGTCAGTGCAGCGGCCCGTCGCAGGCCGCGTTCCCGCAACCGGTCGCGGATGCCGGGATCCTGCAAGACCTGAGTCATCTTCGCCGCGATCTTCGGTACCGACTCGGGGTCGAACAGGGCCTCAGCGTTGTCTACGACCTCAGGCAAGCTCGTCCGATCGGCGACGATCGTGGGCGCGCCACACGCCATCGCCTCCAATGCCGGCAAGCCGAAGCCTTCGCGCAACGATGGAAACACGAATAGATCGCAGGCATTATAGAGATCGACCAGATCGGCCTGCGAAACATACCCGAGAACCGAAATCATGGCGCGGGTCGTCGAGTCTTGGGCGAAGGACAGAATTCGGTCGGCCTCGCCGGGATTCCGCTTCCCGACACAGGCGAACTGATATTTCGCGCGTACATCAGCCGGCAGCAATGACAGCGCTTCTACCAAGCTTCTCAGGTTCTTGCTGGGCTCGAGACCGCCATTGTACAAGATGAACGGCTTCTGCAATCCCATACGTCGGGCGACAGCCTTCCGCTCGTCAGGGCTGTAATTCTTGAATTCGAATGCGCTGTCATGCGCAGCGAAGACATTGACGATGCGATCGTCAGGAAAATCGAGCTCGTTGCGCGCCTCACCGCAGCTGCTTTCGGAAATCCCGAGCAGCAGATCACTGCGCCGAAGATTGTCGAGCCGAGCGCGGTACCAGGCGCGATATCGCAGGTCCGCTTTGAAATGCTCATCCGGCATGATGAGCGGGGTAAGATCATAAAAAATACAAGCAACCGGCGCGTCGACGACGAATTTGTTAACGGTAACAACCGCATCATCCCCGAGCCCCTCAAACAGACTGGTGATGAGGACGACGTCTGGCTCGATTGCGCGAATGTAATGTTCGCGCATTATTTCGGCAATTTCCCGAAGATTGTACGAAGGATCATCGAAATATTCGACAGGCCCGACAGTGTGCCAGACCCGAATGTTGGCCTGGGGCACTATCCCCGCAAAGTCCGCCCGGATCGGCTCGATCGTTTCGTGAAGCAACCCATTGAGAAGCAGGACGAATTCGTCCTCCGGGCTGCGCCGGATCATGGCCTTGACCAACGATAGGGAATAATTGCCTATCCCACGGAACCGGCTGCCCGTTTGAGCGCCCTGTAAATCGACGAGAATGCGCACGTAAACTCCCTATCTACTAGTCGCGCAAAGACTTCAACGCATCGCGACCGACAGGCGACAAGTCAGCCTCTCGCACGTCACGAACCGTGCGGGGCTTCACAGGGCTCCGGGCACCCGAGGCGCCTTGGATAGTGCCCTTTTCGGACGGGGATGCTCGCACGTCTCGAGCCGCGCGGGATTGTGAAATAGCCCGTTGGATCGCACCACTGCCGGACAAGGGAGATCCTTCGCCTTCTGCGATCACGAAGACAACATCACGAATCATTGCCACTTCGTCGAGGAGTTCTCGGCTACTCGCCAGAATCTCCTGACGCGCGCGTGCCACCGCGTTTTCGCTCATGCGCTCGCTCCGCAGTGTTCGAGCCATGCCAAATACAGGATCGTAGTATCGTCGCAATAGCCCTAGCGGAAACCGTATTGCCGCCCGATAACGCCCCAAGAGTTCGCGCAACCCAGGTGCATCCGACCAGAGCGGCTCGGCTTCGGCAGACATCCAAAGCTGATTCAACACAGAGATCCGGGAGTAGCCGCGTCGCAGTCGCGCGACGTAATAGGCTTTGCCATTTGGGTCAGCCGGGCGCTGCAACATGAGGTCATACGCCGCTTCGACGAACGCCGCATCCCATAGATCGAAAAGCTCGTCCAATGACTGCATTATTTTACAACAACATCCGATAATTGCATTACTCTTACTCTAAATATAAATTAACACAGAATAAAAACCCTGGGTATGGAAAATTCAGAATTCGAGAAGCAGCAACTGCGCCAACGCCGCACCACCTGCGTCATCGCAGTTTCCACAGCGGCCACAGGACTACCATTCACGACCGGAATATCAATGTGCTTTCTCGGCGAGGCGAGGAGCCGTCGGAATCGAAAACTCGAATCCCCGACCCAGCCGTGTAGCCGCCGCCTCAACCGCAGCCGCGAGCCCCTCTTCTTCGTAGTAGACCCCGCGGATCTGGATTGTCGCGGAGAGCGCCGTGGTAAAATCATCGAACAGCGCCCGGTCCGGGGGCACGGCTTCCGTCCAAAAGGCATCGAGCTCGCCCTGAAACGTCAGCCCCGGCACATCGAAAATCGCCGTACCCAGCGTGATCACCGGACAACCCGCCCGCATCGCCCAAACTCCGACGGTGCTGTTGATGGTGACGACGCCGCAGGAGATCGCGAGAAGATCGTCGAGCACGCCGCCATCGATATAGTGGACGCGATCGGCGACCCCCGCCTCGGCCGCGTATGTCCCCACCAGTCGTCGCCACGGCCGCAAGCCCGGGTCGAGCGGATGGACCTTGACGACGAGATGCGCATCCGCCGCGGCATTGCCGGCAAACGAGCGAATGACATCCCGGATCGGGGTCTTCATGTCCGGAAACGGCGAATAGGCGCGCAGCTGAAAGTCGTTTTCCATTTGCATCGGAAAGACATAGACCGGCGTCTTGTTGCGGCGCAGCGCATCGAACAGGTCCATCGCCGCGAGATGCCGCCGGCGTCGCAGCAGCAACCGCAATCCGGTACCGAGATAGGCGACCACCGGATGATGCAACTGATAGGAGTGATAGAACGGGAAGAGCGGCCGGCACAGCGTATTCGACAGATGGAAGACGACGTCCCACACGGCCTGATTACGAAAATTGTCGACATAGCGCTGCGCCAGGCGCGGCGGTATGGCGCCGCGCGCCAGTGCCCTGATCGCGTCGGGGTCGCGTGGGAACCGTGACAGCCCCGACATGCCATCCTGTTCCAGCGTGATCCAGTCGGGGCGCAGATAGCCGAAATCCGTCACGGTAACCGTGATGCCCAGTTCCGCAGCCGCAGCACTCGCGGCTTTCTGATAGAAGCGCTGCTCTCCCAGCAAGACGATGTCCGTCACGTTTTCGCGGCGCAAGAATGCCCGGATGAATTCCGGCCATTTCGACGGCAGGCCGCGATAATTGACCGCGCCCCGGCGACGCCAGAACAGCTGATCGCCAAAACAGACATTGATGCGCAGTGCCCGATGGCCGCGCGCTTCGAGCGCATCGGCCAATCTGGCGAAGAACGGCGAAATCGGGCCTTGAAGGAAAAGAAATACCTTCCTCTCCCGCCGATCCATGGCGCGAGCGGGGATGGTCACAACGTTGTCGGTCGTATCAAGCAA
>CAIUCF010000379.1 GCA_903897565.1 uncultured Rhodospirillales bacterium
CGTGGGGGTCGGCGCGGGTGTGGTCGCGGAACGCCTTTAGCTGGGCTTCGAGATAGGCTTCTTGTTGCCCCGCCAGTCGCGGGAAGGTCGGCGAGATGCTCTGCCCCGTCGGACCATGGCATGAGGAGCACATGTGGACGATGCCCTGGACCTGATCCGGCGTGACGGCTGCTGCCGTCGCGACGGCGTTCGGCGCCGGCGTGTCCGCCTTTTGATCGACACAACCGGCCATCGCGAGGATTGTCGAGACAGCGATGGTCAGGTGTCGCCGCGAGGGCCGGGCTTGCCGGCCAGCCGATGACGGCCGGTCGATAGGCGAGATGGTGATCATGGATTGTCCCCCCGCGCCGCTAGAAGGCGAGCCAGCTGTAAAGATAGAATGTGTTGTTGCGTGTTGCCGCGTTCCCGGTCTGGCCGTTGAACTCGGGGTAGATGATGTACTGGGCCCCGAATTTGACGTTGAGCCAGGGCCACCAGGCAGGACCACCGCGGTTGAACGGAATGTAGTTCAACTCGGTCATGATCCCGGTGGAATTCGGGCTGCCGGTGGCGGCGCCGGTGCTGTACAGGCCTGCATCCGGGCTGCCGTCGAGACGCATGATCGAGAGCGTCGCACCATAGGTCTGGTCGCGATAATAGGTCGCCTTGATGTGGAAGCTCCGCAGCGTGTCGTGGGTGTTGGCGGCGGCGCCGATTCCCGGATTCGCGCTCCCCGACAGGTTCTGATTCTCCAGGATTTCGCTGACCTGGGTCGAGAAGCTGTTGCGATCGGAGAGGAACTGGTACTGCGCATCGAAGCCGACATCGGTCAGATGATCTTCGCCGAAACCGCGCAATCCACCGGGCAGGATTGTCGCCGCCATACCAAAGACCCCCGCCTCGAGCGAATGCCGCTCCCAGTCATGCTGGAGCGCTGCGCGCCAGTATGGGGCGACGCCCTTGATCATGCTGCTCCCGGCGCAGCCCACGCCGAGCGCGCATTGCGGCCCGGTCGTCAGCGTCTTGTAGCCGCCGACCTCGAGGTAGACCATGCGGTTCCAGTAGGCATAGGCGGTCACGCCGCCGACCAGTTGACCGAAAGCGCCTTCGATCATGGTCGATGCGGTCGGTCCCGGCGCCAGAGCCGACGCGGCGTAGGGGTAGCCCCAGGCCGGCGTCGTGTTCCAGACGTCCTGGGCGGTGGGGTTGTTGTTGACGCTGATCCCGAAGATCGTCTCGGTGTCGAAGAGGTTGACGGGACGGGCGTAGCGCACGTCGACATTGTCCCAATGGAACTGCCGGGCCACGCCGTCATAGGTCGCCTGGGAGAACACGCCCAGATGCGAGGTGATCGCGCCGCCGTAGAACAGGCTCGCCTGATCAACCGCGAAATTGCCGTTGGGCCCGAAATGCTGCGCAGCCCCGCCGGTCTGGCCGGCCTGGGTGTTGGTGTAGGAGCCGAGGACCATCCCGGCGAAGTGGCCGAGCTGCGAGGCGTTGCCGCCGCCGAAGGTGTAACCGTTCAGCTTGAACAAACGACCATAAGGCGTCAGCTCCGGGAAACCGTTATGGCAGGCGGCGCATTGCTGACCGGTCTGCCGGGCGAAGCTGGGCAGGGCGTCTGCCTTCGGCCAGTCGACGAGGAGGACGCCGCCGACCACGATCGCGAGCCCTGCCGCCGAGAACAGGCTGGTGACCGCCGTGTTACTGCGCTTGTCCATGATATATCCCCCCTTGGACGTTGATCGACGGTCGGAGCCCCCCGGGCTCTTACTGGCTTGCTTGCTTCAGATAGGCGACGACATCGGCGCGCTTCTGGTCGTCCTTCACGCCCATGAAGGGCATCTTGTTGCCGGGCACGAAAGCCTTCGGCGCCGCCAGATATTTGAAGAGGGTATCTTCGCCCCAGGTAATGCCCGCGGCTTTCATCGCCGGAGAATAATTGTATCCGGCGAGACTGCCCGACTTGCGTCCGATCACGCCGTGCAGGCTCGGGCCGATGCCGTTCTTGCCCGCGACGAGACTGTGACACGCGCTGCATTGCACGAACACCGTCTTGCCGCTGGCGGGATCGCCGGCGGCGAGCGCGCCATGGCTTGCGAAAACGAGGAGCAGGGGAAGGGTGCGACGAAGCCAAGTCATTTTCAGGTCTTTCTTTTTCAAGCTGGCTATATATTCGGCTCGTGGACAGCCGCACTCCATGATCTGGATCAAGAAGCGCTTCCCGCAGTGCGAAACGGCAGGAGTTATTTTCCGGTTCTGACCGCCGCTGTCGCGGTTATCGCGCGGCGAGACGCCGGGCGACGATCGCCATCATCTTCGCCGTGCGAATTTCGTAGGTCTGGTCGCGGGCGGCGGTCAGGCGCGTTTCGAGATCCGGTGCGGTGCCGGCGAGGCAGCGCTCAATCGCGGCGACGAAATCTGCCGCGGTGTCCGCGAACTGGGCGGCATGGTGATACTCGGCCAGCGCGGGCAGGGAGGTTGCCACGACAGGGCGTCCGGCAGCGAGATACTCGAAGAATTTCATCGGGAACATCGAGCGGGTATAGTCGTTGATGTTACTCGGCAGGATCGCGACATCCATGCCCTTGAGGTAGCGCGGCAGGCTTGCGTAAGGTCGACCGCCGAGCAGATGGATATTAGGGGCGCCCGAGAGGGTCGAGATGTCGGTCCAGGGATCGCCCTCGCCGACCTCGCCGATCAGCAGGATCGACCATGAGGGCCGGGCATCGGCCACAGCGCGCAGCAAAGCGAAATTCATCTTGTAGCCCGAGACCGCGCCGATGAAGCCGATACGCGGCGTCGCGAGTCCGGCAATGTCATCTGGGATCGTGGTGTCGGCGTCGAGCGCGGTGTTGAAATGGGCGAAGTCTGCGACGTTCGGGAAATAATGGGTCTCGGGGTTTTGGGCCTTGTGGACGTCATAGAGATGCGGCGCGGTCGTGAAGATCACATCGGCGCGCCGTGAGAGGATAGCCTCGCTGCTCTCGATCGCGTCGCGCGGCATGCCGGGCTGGGACTTGATGTCGTCGACCGCATGATAGATCACCAGATCCCAGCCCTCGAGATCGTAGAGCGCTGGGGTCAACGGCGAGTAGGTCCAGAGCAGCCGCGGCTTCAACCCGAGCATCATCGACCAGAAGCGGATCGTCGCGCCGAGCAGCCAGCGGTTGAAACGGCGGACCCAGGCCTTGGATTGCAGTGGGATCAGGATCGGCGCCAGCACCCAGATATTCTCGCGGACCCGGCGCGGCGGCCGCAATCCCTTCTTCAGTCGACCCCAGATGCGTCCGAGGTCGCGGCGCGTCGCGGTCGGACGGCGCAATCCCTGACTTTCGATATAGAGGACGCGGTGGCCGCGCTTGCCGAGTTCGACGGCGACGTGCTGCTTGTTGGTCCAGTAGGGATTATCCCAATCGGCCGTCGAAACGAGCAGGATGTCGCGATCGGTCAGGTCTGAGGCTGGCAGGGTCACGATGGCAAACTCGTCTTCGAGGGGCGTGGGCGGCGGATCAGCCGAACCACTCGATCGACAAGTGGCCGGGCCGTGGCGCGCACGGGAGAGGAAGCGATGTAGACCCCGACCCAGATCAGGATCCAGCACAATCCTTGAACCAGCAAGCCGAGGAGCGCGGAGCTCGGTGCCGGAATGACCTGCCGTGCAGCCACGGTCAGTGCAAAGCCGATCGCCAGCCAGGCCAGGAGAGGGAGGAATTGCGGCCACAGACGCAGTCGCGTCGTGCAGGCGGCAAAGGTCAGCAAGCCATTCAGGCTGACGCCGTAGCCGAGCGTCGCTGCGCCGAGATGGTGCCAGGCCAAGACGTCGAACAGGGCGTTGCTGGCGAAGCCGAGGGTGACGACGGCGACCGTCTCGACGTTGCGAAGATTGGCGTTGAGTGCCTTGATCAGGAAATAGCTCGTCACCGTCCCGCCAAGGCCCAGGCTGGCGGCGGAGAGGATCGATGCCGTGAGATCGACGGAGTGCGCGTCGAAGGCGCCGCGCCCGAACAGGACCTGGATGACGCCATGGGCGTTAGCCTCGAGATAGGCCGAGAGCGGCACGGCGAGCAGCAGGAGGAAGGCGCCGGTCGAGCGCGCGTGATCGCGAACCGCATCGCGAGAAGAGCCGCCATGGCTGGCCAGGGTGACGATGCTGAGCGGGATCGCAGAAAGGCTCAGCGCCGTCTCGCAGATGAAGCGGGAATATTCCAGCGCCGGCACCACGGGCGTGCCGAGTTCGGAGGCCACGATCCGCTCGATCGCGACGCCGATCTGCGCCACCAACGGAATCAGCAGGAGCGGTGCGCTGTTGCGGATCAGGGCATACAGGCAGGCCTTGCCATGAACCCGGAACTGGGCGCGAGACGGGATCGTCGGGTCCAGTTTGACCAAGCGCGCCGCCGTCCAGACGAAGAACGCGATTTGGACGCCGAGCGCTCCCCAGGCGAGCCACGCCTGATGGCTGGTCAGGACAGTGAGGCCGCCGCCGACCAGGCCGCCGATGTTGAGCAGCGCCGGCCGCGACGAGATCGCCGAGAACGAGCCATGAGCCGCCTCGACATAGCCGATCGCGTTGCTGAGAATATACAGCGGCGCCGCAACCGCCATGATCCGGACCATCATGATGGCCTCGGCCTGGACCGAAGCTGGAACGCCGGGAGCGAGCAAGGTGACGACTTCGCCCGGCAGCCACAGCAGCACGGCGGCAATTGGCGCCCCGATCAGCAGCGCGCAGGAGAAGGTGATGAAGGCGAGCACACGGGCGATCTCGGCATCCTGGGCCCGGGTCTTGTTGTAGAGCGGCAGGAAGCTGGCGCCCAACGTGTCGCCGGTCAGGGCCTGGATCGGTTGAAAAAACGCCGATTGCGAGATGCGAAATGCTGCCGCGATATCCGACGTGCCGAACCAGGCGGCAAAGGCGATCTCGCGGACGACCCCCGTCAGTTTCGACACCATCGTCCCGGCCAGGAGCTGGAGGACGCCGCGCAGGTAGTGCTTCCGCTCACTCATCGCCACGTCCGGCCGAGCTTCCGCTGCCCAGTGTGCTGGGCGCTGTCCTCGGCAGCGGGCGGACCATCCGGGAAACTAGCGTTGTTTGGAACGGTAGCGTGCCTGATAGGTCGAGGCCCAACCCAGCAAGACCGCCAACGGGATCTGCATGTGGGGATCGCCGAACAAGCCGAAATTTTCACCCATCGACTGGGTCGTCACGAACAGATAGGCCCCTGAAGCACCCATGGCGAGCCGTTGCCCTTGCGCCGCGACGCGCGGCGCCGCAGCGACCCGAACCAGGGTTACGATGATCGCGAGGCCGAGCAGGAGCGCAAACAACCCGCTCTGCGTCCATAGAATGATCAGCGCGTTATGCTGCGGGAAGGTGCCGTCGATGCCCAGATAGGCATAAGCATAGCCGACCTTACCGAAGGAGATCGCCCAGCCGCCGTAGCCGAGGCCCAGCAATGGCGTGCGCTTGAATTCGTCCCAGGCATGCGACCAGATCGCTTCCCGGCTCGCCAGCGTGAAACTCGAGGCCTGGAAAAAATGTGCGTGAACCAACGGGCTCATGCTGAAGACGATGAGGCCGAGCGCCAGCACGACGAGACCGATCAGGACGACGCTATTGCGACGTTTCCCGGGCGGCGGGAACACCGAGAAACCGGCCATGACGGCCAGCGGCGTGACGAGCAAGAGGCCGAGCCCCGCCTTAGAGCCGCAGGCGACAATGGCCGCCGCGTGCAGCAAGGCGACGAGCTTCCAGACCGAGCTCTTCGACCAGCCCATGATCGCGACCGTCGCGAACAGCGCCGTCGCCGCCCAGGCGCCGGCGACGTTGCCATTGCCGACGAACCCGCCGGACTTGGTCGGATCCGAGATGTTGGATGACGCCGCCCCGGACATCAGGGCATTGACGGAATTCGGGTTCATGAACAATGGGCCGGCCGGCGACGAGAAGACGAGAGTCTTCAGAGCAGGCGACAGCGCCATCGCAATGATCAGTGCCGAGTGCAGGCATGCCGACAGAACGAAGAACTTCATGCATTTGATCATGGCCCGCTCGTCGCGCTCTGCGACGCCACGCCCCGCCAGAAAGGCGATCAGGAAAGGCGTCGTGAAGACGATGTCGCGGAGGCCCTGAAATCGCTCGATTGACCAGGCAAGGCTCAGGAATTCGACCACAATCAGGCCGACGAAGAGCTTCGAGAACGGGTGCGATAGGAAGCGCCGCCAGTCGACCAGGGTCGCAAGGCCATAAGCGGACATCAGGCCGAGCGAGACGTAGAAGCCGCCGACCGGCAGGACATAGAACTGAAAGATCGAAAAGAACAGTGCCGCCGACAGCATCGTCGGCGGCTTGGTGCGGGCGAGCCGTGCCGCAGTTCCTGTCCCGACCAACAGGCCCGGCTTGCGCGGGATCGCCGGCATGGAACCGGACGCCCCCGGAATCGACAAAGCTCCGGGGGCAGAAGCCCCCGGAGCTGACGTCAATCCAAGAATTCGAACTGCGCGGGGATTGCCATCCATCAGCAGTTTAGTTGTTGGAGATCGCTACGATGATCGGATGATCGATCGTCGAGACCGTTACGCTGTTGGTGCTGGGGTAGTCGCTGATCGCCGTGGTGCCGACGAGAGGGTCGAAGACCTGAACGTCGCTATGCACCGAGGGGAAGCTGATGGTCACCGGATGCGGGGCCGGGGGCGCGATCGCCGTCGTCCCGCTGTACAGCGGCGGCTCCGCCCAAAGCACGAGGTAGAACGTGCCGTTCGGACCCTGCAGCAGCAGGTGATAGAGATTGGCGTCCATAAAAGCGAGCGTCAGCTTCTGGGCAATCGAGTAGGTCAGTGCGCCCGGGGCGAAGCTCTGCGGCGGGTTGGTGACACCGGTGCCGAGAATTTGGGTGAGGTTGTGGACCGCGGTCGCGGCAAGCTTCGCGGTGCCGTCGTAATGGAACAGGCCGAAGTTGAACTCCTGGTTGGAGAGGACGGTACCTTCGTCCAGCACTTCGTAGATATAAGTCCGGAGGAAGCCGAGCTTGGTCGCGTCGAAAACGCCGTCGAGCATGTACTTGGCCTGGACGGTCTCGTTCACGCCCTTGTTCGCGTCGACCGAAGTCGGATAGTTGAATTCGGTGACATAGTATTTATGGAGCGGAACACCCAAGGTCTTGGCCGCCATCGCGATCGTATAGAACGGCGGCTGCTTCAATGTCGGATACAGATGGACATTGGCGACATCGGCGACGCCGGGTCCCTCGGGATTGACGACGACCGGACCATACGTGAACTGTGCGACCGCGCTGGATGACGCGAAGTTGGCGTTAGCCTTGGTGGAACTCCAGAGTTTCCGCTGATAGGCCTGGGCCGCGGTAACCCCGGTATACCCACTATAGATTGGCGGCGTGACGTTGATCTCGTTCGCGCCTTCGATGGTATCGATCATCGGTGCGAGCGGGCCGAGCGCGCCGAGGGCGCCATCGACATCCGGAACCGCTTTGGGCGACAGCATCAGGGTGAGCTTCGCGCCCGTGCTACCCAGCGTCTGGTAGCGGGCGAGCGAAGACGTCGTGTTGCGCACGTCGTCGCGGACGTGGGTGATGCCCAGATAGTTGAGCTTGCCCGTCAGCGCGAAGACGTCATTGTAGGGGCCCTGCGCCAGCGACACATGGGCATTGATGCCGAGCTGATTCAGAAATGTCGGCGTCGGCTTGGCGACCTCAGCGCCCGCTGACGCGGGCTCAATGAAGCCGACGGCGGCACCGAGCACCGCGGCAAGAAATCCGGCTTTTCTGGCTATCGCGCTACTGTGTTTCATGTCCATCGTCCCCAAAAGAATGTGCTGGTAAATCTGAGGGCAACTCTATTCACCGGGAGGCGTCCCGTCAAGTTTGGGACCGGTTCAGGGAAACGTCGATTGGAGTGACGGATCGCCGGTATCAATCGAACATCGCCATGGTGAAGTAATGTCCTCGCATGCTGGGGATTTTCGAAGAAAAGCAGTGTCCTAAACAGATTTCCTGCGGCATTTTACCTGCGCATTCAACGGTCTCCGCGCGCCGTCTTTGGCGCAGAACTGGCGCGTTGCTCCATCAAACTCCATGTTCAGGCGCGCTTCGGAACGAGCAGATCCGTGAGCGTTCCCGTGAACGCCTCAGCCGCCATCGCGACCGTTTCCGAGAGCGTGGGGTGGGGGTGGATGGTCAAGGCGAGATCGGTGGCGTCGGCGCCCATCTCAATCGCGAGAGCGGCTTCGGCGATCAATTCGCCGGCGTTGGGACCGACGATCCCGGCGCCGAGCAGGCGGCCGGTGTTCGGATCGAACAGCAATTTCGTCATGCCCTCGTCGCGACCGATCGAGAGTGCGCGACCGGACGCCGCCCAGGGGAAGACCCCTTTGCCGATCGCAATACCCTCCGCCTTCGCCCTGCCTTCCGTCAATCCGACCCAGGCGATTTCCGGATCGGTATAGGCCACCGAAGGGATGACCCGCGCGTCGAAGCGGGCGTGTTCGTCTCCGGATGCCACTTCGGCCGCGACCTTGGCTTCGTGAGTCGCCTTGTGGGCGAGCATCGGCTGGCCGACGACGTCGCCGATCGCGAAGATATGCGCGATGTTGGTGCGCATCTGGCCGTCGACGGGGATGAAGCCGCTGGCGTCGACCTTTACCCCGGCGGCAGCGGCGCCGAGCCGGGCGCCGTTCGGGCGTCGCCCGACGGCGACCAGCAGCATGTCGAAACGCTCGGTCCGCGCGCCCTCGGCACCCTCGATGCGGATGTCGAGACCCTCTTCCCGGGGCTCGACCGCGGTGACCTTGGCCCCCACCAGAATCGCTTCGCAGCGCTTGCGCAGGTGCTTATGGAGCGGGGCGACGAGGTCGCGATCGGCGCCCGGGATCAGCTGGTCCATGGCCTCGACCACTGTCACCCGGGCTCCCAGCGCCAGATAGACGGTTGCCATCTCGAGGCCGATGATGCCGCCGCCGAGAATCAGCAGCCGCTCGGGGATTCTCGCGAGTTCGAGGGCGCCGGTCGAATCGATGATGCGTGGATCGGTCGGGATGAAGGGCAGCGCCATGGGCTCCGATCCGGCGGCGATGATCGCTTGATCGAATGCAATCCTGCGCTCACCGTCGGTCCCGGCCACGACGATCTCATGGGCGCCGGTGAACTGCGCCGTCCCGGAAACGACCGTGACGCCGCGCTGGCGGGCCAGGCTGGCGAGCCCCATCGTCAGCCGGTCGATCGTCGCCTGCTTCCAGTCCCGCAGCTTGTCGAGATCCGGCTTCACTTCGGCGAAGGCGAGGCCATGCGCTGACATTTCACGCGCCTCCTCGATGACGCGGGCGGCGTGGAGCAGGGCCTTGGAGGGGATGCAGCCGACATTGAGGCAGACGCCGCCGAGCCGCTCGCGCTTGTCGACCAGCACGACCTTGCGGCCGAGATCGGCGGCACGAAAGGCGGCGGTGTAGCCGCCGGGGCCGCCGCCGATGACCAGAAGTTCGGTTTTCATCTCGGGCCTCACAGGCTGACGCGGCGGAAATCGGCCAGCAGCGTACACAGGGTGACGAGGAAGCCCGCGGCTGCGGCGCCATCGATGACGCGATGGTCCCAGGACAGGCTGACCGGCATGATCAGCCGCGGTTGGAAGGCGCTGCCGTCCCAGACCGGCTTCATCTGCGCGCGCGCGGCGCCGAGGATCGCCACTTCGGGCGCGTTGATGATCGGGGTGAAGCCGGTACCGCCGATGCCGCCGAGCGACGAGACGGTAAAGCAACCGCCCTGCATGTCGGCGGGCTTGAGCTTGCCGTCGCGGGCAAGTGCGGACAGGGCCGCAGTCTCGGCGGCGATGTCGAGGATGCCTTTGCTGTCGGCATCGCGAATCACGGGGACAACGAGGCCGTTGGGCGTGTCGGCGGCGAAGCCGATATGGAAGTAGCGCTTCAGAATCAGATCGTCGCCATCGAGTGAGGCGTTGAAATTCGGGTGCGCCTTCAACGCCGCGACCGCCGCCTTGATGATGAAGGCCAGCATCGTCACCTTGGCGCCCTGGGTCTTGTTGACCTCGACGCGGAAGGCGTCGAGCGCGGTGACGTCGGCCTCGTCGAAATTGGTGACATGCGGGATCACGATCGCATTGCGCGCGAGATTGGCGCCGGAGATCTTCTTGATCCGCGACAGCGGCTGACGCTCGATCGGGCCGAATTTGGCAAAATCAACCTGCGGCCAGGGCAGCAGGCTGAGCCCCTCACCGGCCGACGCGGCAGGGCGGTCGATAGCCTGTTTGATGAAGCCCTGGACATCCTCGCGCGAGATGCGCCCCTTCGGACCGGTGCCGGTAATACGCGTCAGGTCGACACCGAGTTCGCGGGCGAAGCGGCGCAGGGAGGGCGAGGCATGGGGCTGCAACCCGGTAGCAGGTGTTTGCGCCATTGGCGGCGGCGGTGCCGGCACAGTGATTGGCTCGATCGCCGCTGGGGCGGGAGGTGGCGGCGGCGCGGCTTGGCTGGAGCTCGCCGCGACAATCGGCGCCGACGCAGCGCCGGTTGATTCTTCCAAAATTAAAATGGCCGTGCCGAAGCCGACCTTGTCGCCGATCGCGACGCTGATGCTGTGGACGCGGCCTGCGCTCGGCGCCGGAACTTCCAAGGTCGCCTTGTCGGTCTCGAGCACGATCAGGATGTCGTCGATGGCGACGTCGTCGCCGGGCTTGACCAGGATTTCGATGATCGCGGCGTCCTTGACGTCGCCGATATCCGGCACCGTGATGGGCAAAGTCATGATGTTCAGCAGCTCCAGGGGGCAGGCCGGTCGGTGTCGATGCCATAGCGGGCCAGGGCATCGGCAAGGGTGCCGCGCGGCAGGGTCCCGTCGCGGACGAGCGCATCGATCGCGGCGAGCGCGATATGATGACGATCGACCTCGAAGAACGAGCGCAACGCCGCCCGGGTATCGCTGCGGCCGAAGCCGTCGGTGCCCAAGGTGATGAAGCGGCCTTCGATGAAGGGCGCGATCAGCTGCGGCACGGCGCGGACGTAATCGGTGGCCGCGATCGTCGGCGTCCCCGGCGCGAGCAAAGCCTCGACATGGCTCCTGGTCGGGGTCGCGTCGGGATGAAAGCGGTTCCGGCGCTCGGCTTCGCGGGCGTCTTTCGACAACTCACTGAAGCTGGTGACGCTGAAGACGTCGCTGGCGATGGCGAAATCCTGCCACAGCAATGCTGCCGCCTCGATCGCCTCGCGCAGGATCGCGCCGGAGCCGAGCAATTGGACGCGTTTCTTCGCTCCCGCGTCGCCCACCTGGGCGAAGCGGTACATGCCCTTGACGATATCGCCCTCGGTCCCGGCCGGGAATCCCGGTTGGGGGTAATTCTCGTTCATGACGGTGACGTAGTAGAAGACGTCGGCCTGCTGCTCCATCATCTCGCGCATGCCGTGATCGACGATCACGGCCAGTTCGTGGGCAAAGGCCGGGTCATAGGCTCGGCAATTCGGGATCGTGGCCGCCATGACGTGGCTGGTGCCGTCCTGATGCTGCAGGCCTTCGCCGCCGAGCGTGGTGCGGCCGGCAGTGGCGCCGAGCAGGAAGCCGCGGGCGCGCTGATCGGCGGCGGCCCAGATCAGGTCGCCGACGCGCTGGAAGCCGAACATCGAGTAGTAGATATAGAACGGCAGCATGGCCTGGCCGTGGACCGAATAGGACGTCGCCGCGGCAACCCAGGACGACAGCGCCCCGGCTTCGGTAATGCCCTCCTCGAGCAGTTGGCCGTTGCGAGCCTCCTTGTAATAGAGCATCGAGCCGGCGTCCTCGGGCTCGTAGAGCTGGCCGAGTGGGGAGTAGATGCCGATTTGGCGGAACAGGTTGGCCATGCCGAAGGTGCGCGCCTCGTCGGCGACGATCGGCACGATACGCGGGCCCAAGTCCTTGTCTTTCAGCAAGGCGCCGAGCATGCGGACGACGGCCATGGTCGTCGACATCTCCTTGTCCTCGGGGTTCATGGCGAAGCCGGCGTATTGGCCGAGCGGCGGGATCGCGATCGCTTCCGGCGTCTTGCGCTGGCGCTGCGGCATGGCGCCGCCGAGCCCTTCGCGGCGCTGGCGCAGGTAGCTCATCTCGGCGCTCCCTTCGGCAAAGCGGGAGAATTCGAGCCCCTTGACGGCCTCATCGGAGAGCGGCAAGGCGAAGCGGTCGCGGAATGCGATCAGCGCTTCGGTATCGAGCTTCTTGGCCTGATGCGAGGTCATGCGGGACTCACCCGCGCCGCCCATGCCGTAGCCCTTCTTGGTCTTGGCGAGGATCACCGTCGGTCGGCCCTTGTGCGCGCGGGCGGCGGCGAAGGCGGCGTAGAGCTTGCGGAAATCATGGCCGCCGCGCTTCAGCGCATTGATCTCGGCATCCGACATATGGGCGACCAGGGCTTCCGAGGCCGGGTCGCGCTGGAAGAACTTGGCGCGATTGTAGTCGCCATCCTTGGCGCCGAGATTCTGGTACTCGCCATCGACGGTCTCGGCGAAGCGGCGCAGCAAGATATTGTTGGGATCGCGCGCGAACAAGGCGTCCCATTCCGAGCCCCACAAGACCTTTACGACGTTCCAGCCGGCGCCGGCGAACAGCGATTCCAGTTCCTGGATGATCTGGCCGTTGCCGCGCACCGGTCCGTCGAGCCGTTGCAGGTTGCAGTTGATGACGAAAGTCAGGTTGTCGAGGCCCTCGCGCGCCGCCAGGGTCAGGCCGGCGATCGATTCCGGCTCGTCCATCTCGCCATCGCCGAACACGCCCCAGACATGGCGATCGCCGCTGTCCTTGAGGCCGCGATGGTCGAGATAGCGCATGAAACGCGCCTGGTAGATCGCGCTGATCGGGCCGATGCCCATCGATCCGGTCGGGAACTGCCAGAAATCCGGCATCAGCCAGGGATGCGGGTACGAGCAGAGCCCCGTGCCGGAGACCTCCTGGCGATAGTGGCGCAGCTGCTCCTCGCTGAGGCGGCCTTCGAGGAAAGCGCGGGCATAGATGCCGGGCGCCGAATGAGGCTGGTAGAACACCAGATCGCCGCCGCGACCGTCGACATCGGCACGGAAGAAATGGTTGAAGCCGAGCTCGAAGATCTCGGCGGCCGAGGCATAGCTGGCGATATGGCCGCCGAGCTCGCCATAGGCCTGGTTGGCGCGCACCACCATCGCGAGCGCGTTCCAGCGGATCATCGAGGTGATGCGCTCCTCGATCGCGAGGTCGCCGGGATAGACCGGCTGGCGCTCCAGCGGGATGGTGTTGCGATAGGCCGAGTATTGCTGGACCGCGGGCATGATGCCCTTGTCGCGGGCCAGTTCCTCGAGCCGCTGCAGCAGGAAAAGCCCCCGTTCGGGTCCGGCGTCGCGGATCACGGCCTCCAGTGATTCACGCCATTCCCGGGTCTCGACGGGGTCGAAATCCTGGTTCTCGGCGCTGGAACGGTGCATCGGAATTGGGGCGGCGCTCACGCAGGAATCCTCCGGGGAAATGATGCCCGCAGGGTAGCGGAGGCGGTGAAGCAGGTGCTTTCGAAGATGATTTGATTTTAGCAAGGTTTCAGCAGATTATGCGGCAAACAGGAGATTTACTTCTCGAATATGGCGAATTTTTCATTAGACGCGATCGATCTAAGAATCCTGGCGGAACTCCAGGAGAATGCCAAGCTGACCAATGTCGAACTGGCGTCCCGGGTCAATCTCTCGCCGTCGCCCTGCCTCGCGCGGGTGCGGTCCTTGGAAAACAACGGTGTCATTACCCGGGCCGTGACCCTGCTCGACCCGCTCAAAATCGGGCTCGGGGTCAGCGTCTTCATCCAGATTCGGCTGGAGCGTCAGGTCGAACAGGCGCTCGAGAACTTCGAGGCGGCGATGCAGCGCCATCCCGAGGTCATGGAATGCTACCTGATGACCGGGGATTCCGATTACCTGATCCGGGTCGTCGTTCAGGATGTTCAGGCGCTCGAACGCTTCATCGTTGATGCGCTGTCGAAAATCGCCGGCGTCGCCAATATCCGCTCCAGCTTCGCGCTCAAGCAGGTCAAGTACAAGACGGCGCTGCCGCTGGAGGCCAGGCGGCCGGGCGCGCGGTAAGGCTCAGGCGTCGCGCGCCGGAAAGCCGTAGGCCTCGATCATGTTTGCGATCTGGCGGTCGTTGCCGTCGGTGTTGAGCACATTGCTCTGCAACAGGCCGACCTGCTGCGACGAGAACCAGGTGATGAAGGTGCGTGGCTGGCCGATGCGGTGGAACCGGGCCCCGGCGAGCGAGGCCATCCAGAACAGCCAGATATCGTCGGCCTGCGGGCAATACCGGGTGAAGATATCCTGTCGAGTCACGTCGGCTGCGAAAATCCCGGGCGGGTAGAGCACGCCGCCGATGCCGGTCGGAAACAGCAGGCGCGAAGGTCCGTGTTCGGCGGTTTCCTCCTCCCAGTCGGCGTAGCGCGCCGGCAGCCCGTCGGGGCGAAGGATGATCCGGTGGGCGCGGTGACACACCACTTCGCGGGCGCCGGGCGCCGCGGCCGCGACGAGTTCCTCGAGCCAGCTCGGCCAGTAATAGGTGTCGTCGTCGGCGATCACCAGCGATGCCTGCGGGAACGCCTCGATCGCGGGGATGATCTTCTTGTAGGAGCGGGTATCGGCGGTGGTGCGGATCGTCAAACCGTCCGCCTGGAGGGCCAGAACCGCTGGGGGTAGTTTGGCGAAATCGTCATGTGCCACCCACAGGATGGTGAATTCGGGGCGAAGGTTTTGCAGCAGCAGGCTCTTCAGCGTCAGGGCCAAGGTCGGGAAGCGCGGCGGATAGGAGGTGACCGTGAGGACGAGCGGCGAGCCCGCCGACCGCGGGCGCCGGAGCGCGCGCAGCCGCCAGCGCAGGCGCACGACCGAGGGCAGGACCAGCTTTTGGACAAGGCGGCCGAACCGCTCGAAGACAGACACTTTCTTGCGTCGCGCCATACCCCTGTCCGCCATCCTCGATCGTCGTACATCCCCGAACTTCGGTAGCGGTTTCTTAGGGCTCCGATCCCGGGATGGAAATACAAATCTGCGAATCTGGCCGCGCCGTGACTTCGCGTCGGCGGGCCGCATGGGCTGCGTCGGTTTGTACCCGCCGCGCGCTAGGTTTTTTGCAGGCAGATGTGTAATCTTGCGTGTCCGAAGTCGGCGCCGCTGCGGCCCAAGATTTGTTCCAAGTTCGAGGATGTACGCGAATGCCCAATGGCCAGGAGACGCCGCGCCAACCCGTCATTTTCCAACAGAATGTCGGGCGTTTTTCTGTCGGCGAGCTTGTTCGCTCTACGATCGACAGTTTTTTCCTCGATAAGTCCCGGCGCCTGACCAAACGTCACCTTGCCGACCGACGCAAGCAGCTCGTGGTTTTCTCGTTTGATTGGATCGCCACCAACATCAATCTGTCGGGTGTCTACGAGCTCGACCAGCTCAGCGTATTCTCGCGCTGGATCGCGCCGTATCGCGAGAAGCTCGCACGTGCCGCCGCGATCGATATCGGCGCCAATATCGGTAATCACAGTCTCTATTTCTCCGACATGTTCCGGAAGATCTACAGCTTCGAGCCGAACAAACGAACCTTCAAGTTGCTGGAACTCAACGCCGAACTCGCGCCCAATGTCGCCTGCTTCAACGTCGGCATCTCGGATAAGGATTGCGAGGCTCTCCTGAACGTCGATCACGCCAATGCCGGGGGCTCTGCGATCTCGGCGCAGGCGACGGCGACGACGCACGCCATCAGCTTGCGGCGGCTCGAGCCGTTCATCGATCCGACGGACGATATCGCGCTGATCAAGATCGATGTCGAGGGTCACGAATTCCTCGCCCTCACCGGCTCCGCAGAGGTCATCCGCAAGCATAAGCCGATCATCCTGTTCGAGCAGCACCGCGACGAGTTCACCGGCGGCTCAACGAAGACGATCGATCTGCTGCGCGAGTTCGGCTACGCGAAATTCGCCGTGATCGACACCGAGCCTAAGACACCCGCAAGCCTGCCGCGGCCGTTGCGGGTGTTGTGGCGGATGATCGCCAGGTTCCTGTTCGGTACCACGACCCGCTTGATCGTCAAGGAGCGGTTCGAGCCCGGCTTCTACTCCTTCATCATCGCCATCCCAGACTGGGTGACGCTCACAGCGGTTTGACGCTGCGCCAGACGCGCCGCGAACAGGTCTAGGTAGCGGTCGACCGCGGTCGACAGCCAGTAGCCGTCTTGCAGGAGGCAGGTTCGCCGGGCACCGTCGCGCGGTAGCGCCAGCACCGACTCGATCGTCGCGGCGACGGCGGCATAATCCTGGGGGTCGACGGGATATTGATCGCGCTGACCGGCCAATGCGATGTGGCGCGACAGGATGACCGGCAGTCCGCAGGCCAGTGCTTCGAGAATATTCAGAGGCAGGCCTTCGACCCGGGTCGTCGTGAAGATGAAAGCGTCCGCAGCCGCGTAGAAGGCAGGGACCTCGTCGCGCGGGATCGCCCCGGTGAAGACAACCGCCGCCTCGACCTGCAGTGATTGGGCGAGGCGACGCAGCTCCGCCTCGTGAGGGCCGGCGCCCACGATCAGGAAGCGGAGCGTCGGCTGACGCCGATGCGCCCGGGCGAAGCTCTCCAGGCTGTGCTGGAGGCCTTTCTGGATATGCAGGCGGGACAAGGCGAGCAGCACCGGGGCGTCGGCGGCCAGGCCATAGCGTATGCGGATGCCGGCGCGGAGGCCGGGATCGAAGCAGAATTTCGTGGTATCGATACCGTTGGGGATCTCGTCGAGCGGCAGCGCGCCGAGCACCGCTCGCGTCGGCCACCGCGAGGCATCCCGCGTCACGCGCGGGCCGATCGTAATCATCCCATCGAAGCGGCGATAGCCGTACTCGGCAAAGATCGACTTTACGCCGAGCAGGGCCTTCGCCCAGTTCTTGAGGTTAACTGTTGCGAGTTTGGAGGCGATCTCGCCCCAGCTCGTGCCGTGGGCCTGAACGAAATACAACGCCGGGTCGGCCGCGTCGCGCGCGGCGGCCATGCTCAACGCCCCGGCGCTCACGCTGAGGACGATATCGATGCGTCCGCGCAGCCGGCTGCGGTAGAACGCCTCGGATTCCCGCCACCAGGCAGGCGAATACCGGCCCGAAGGGGCATCGAGGGCAAAAATCTTGACGCCCTCTATTACGCTTTCGGCGGCGAGCTTCGGGCAGGCGGTGGTCATGATGGTGACGTCGTGGCCGCGCGCAGTAAAAGCCCGTGCGAGATCCCAGGCGACCGTTTCCATGCCGCCAAGTCCATGAAACGGCAGTGATCGAGTGACGAAAAGAATACGAATTGACTTCATTTCGGGCGGCTCATTCTAACTAAATTCAGGTTCGCGCAAAATATTGTGCAACATTGCAGTTGAGAATTTAGGGTATTTTGCCTAATCTTAAAGTGGATATCAGGTTATCCATTCTTGGTAAATCCGGCGATTCCGGCCGCGCCAGAGGGGGTTCGACGAGGATATCGAATAAGGTGCGGTAAAGAATACCCCGTCGCACGGGCGGGGTGAGAAATTCAAAACCACAATCCGCGGGCAGGGGGATGAGATGGCGGGGACACCACGGGAGAGGCAGGCGCGCCGCGCGCAGCCCGGAAACAAAGACTTGTGAAAAATGCCGGCGTCCATATAGGTTCGCGAAGTCGCGGTCTCCCGACGCCATCCGCTGGAAGTTTCGTCAATGGGCATGTTGGTAAAGAGTAGCCGGTGAGCAGGGCATGAAGGTCGCGATCGTCCATTATTGGCTCGTCAGCCATCGGGGAGGCGAGAAAGTTCTTGATGCGCTCTGCGAGCTGTGGCCTCAGGCCGACATCTTCACGCATGTCTACGATCCGGAGTCCGTCTCGGCGACCATCCGCAGCAAGACCGTAAAGACGAGCTTCATCCAGAAGCTGCCCTTCGCAAAGCGCCTGTACAAAAAATACCTGCCATTGATGCCCTTCGCGCTCGAGGTCCTCGATCTCTCTCAGTACGATCTGGTCATTTCGTCCGAGTCCGGGCCGGCCAAGGGTGTTCTCGTGAACCCGCGCGCGCTGCATATTTGCTACTGCCATTCGCCGATGCGGTACATCTGGGATCAGTACCACGTCTACAGTGCGAATTCCGGCTGGGCGACGCGGCTGGCGATGGCGGTCTGCCTGCCGGCATTGCGGGCATGGGACTTCCTCAGCGCTGCGCGGGTCGACCGGTTTGCCGCCAATTCGGCCTTCGTCGCGGCACGCATCGCCAAGTATTATCGTCGCGACGCGACGGTGATCCACCCGCCGGTCGATGTTGACCATTTCGCGATCTCATCCGAGATCGACGACTATTACTTGGCCTTCGGGCAGTTGGTTCGATACAAGCGCTTCGATCTGGCTGTGCAGGCATTCAGCCGCATGGGCAAACGTCTCGTCGTCGTCGGCATCGGCGAGGAAGAAAAGCGCCTGCGGGCGATCGCCGGACCGAGTGTCGAATTTCTGGGCTGGCGAAGCGATGATCAAATCCGTGGCCTTCTGTCGCGCTGCCGCGCCTTGATCTTTCCGGGAGAGGAAGATTTCGGCATCGTTCCGGTCGAGGCCATGGCAAGCGGCCGCCCGGTCATCGCCTATGGCCGCGGCGGCGCCCTCGAAAGTGTCGTGGACCGCAAGACCGGGCTGTTGTTTCCGGAGCAGACGATCGACAGCCTCTGCGCTGCCGTCGCGACCTTCGAGTCGATCGCCGAGAGCTTCGATCCACAGGCGATCCGCGCCCATGCCGAGAAGTTCCGTCCCGAGGTCTTTGCCGAGCGCATCCGCGCGCTGGTCGCGGAAGCCGGCGGCAATTCTTGAGGAGCCGCCCGGCGGCTACTGGAAGTTGATCTCGGGCGGGGTGAAGGCCAGGGTGACGATCAGGGCTTCCGACTCCGCGGGCGCGTAATTCCCGACCCGGCCCTCCCGGCGATAGCGCAGGCTCGGTTGGATCACCCAGCGCTTGGCGAGCTGGTAGGACACCTTGTTCGAGGCTTCGAGGAAGCTGGTCTCATTGCCGGGGAGGGGCGTCGTGTAGTCGCTCGTCTGGTAATTGATGTAGACCGTGTCGGTGATCCCGCGGGTAAAGAAATGTGAACCCGACAGACCGAATGTCGTCGCCGTGATCAGCCGACCGGAGCTTTGCGGCTGAACCTGACGCGACGAGGTCAGGTCGAATGAATCGCGCGGCTGCTTGTAGGTGACGTCGACGCTGTAGAACGACTGATACTGGGTCGAGGTGCCGAGGCCCGCGACATCGATCTTCACCATCTGATAGCCGCCGGAGGCATTGAACGACAGTGACGGAGTCATCTGCCGCTTCCAACCGACCGCCGGGCCGATCGTGTTGGCCGAATTGCGAAAGCCGCTGGTCGTGTTGTAGTGGCTCGTCTGCAGGATCAACTCGCCGACGTCCTTGACGTCGAATGCGTGCTCCAGGGTCGGCGACAATCCGTAGGTAACGTAGTTCTGATAGATCCGCGAATCGCCATAGACCGCGGTCGAGGCGCTGCCATCCAGCACGAAGGTATTCCGGGAATCCAGCGATATTCCGTATTCGGGCGCGAGCGAAAACCCGGTGTGGCGGATACCGGCGACGTTGACTCCGGAGTTGGTGAATTCACTGCTACGCGTGGTGTCGTAGTCGAGCTTGCCCGACATCGTGAAGTAACTGACTTCCCAGGATTTCTTTCCCGCGATGGTCGAATGGACGTCGCTGGAGCTGAATTTCTCGAGATTATAGCGCGAGAGGTCCAGTCGGGTGTCCATGCTGATCGAGGAATCGGCGGTATCCCGGCTGAGGGTGACCTCGGGCATGAACACAGTGCCGTAGAGCGTCTTGCCGCCGGCCGGTGCCAGCAACGGGTTGGGGTCGAGTTCGAAGGATTGGCTATATTTGGGCTTGACGTCGAACTCGGCCGCGCGCGCTTGTGGCGACCATATGCCTCCCACGGCGAGCAGGGCACAGGCGACGCCGAGGCGGCGCGAGGCGTCTCGCGTCAGGACAGCTGATAAACCCACCGGCAGAATCCGATCACATCAAAAGAGGCTGGCTTCCGGCACCACGACGACATCGCCGGGTACCAGGACGACGTCCTGGTCGAGGGATTCGCCCTTCATGATCTCGTCATAGGGGACTTTGATCGCGGTTTCCTTGCCCTCGGCGTCATGACGCAGGATCTTGATCTTGCCGGTCGCGGCGTAAGGCGTAACGCCCCCGGCGATGCTGAGCGCCTGCATGACCGTGACCCGGTGCCCGGTATTGATCTCGCCAGGCTTGTTGACCTGACCGATGACGTCGACGACGTTGCCGTTGGCGTTCTTGACGACGACGGCGACGGACGCGTCGGGAATATCGGTCGCCAGCTTGGTTTTGATCTCCTGCTGCAACTGGGCGACGGTCTTGCCGCGTGCCGTCAGGGTTCCAACCAGCGGAAACGAGATCGTGCCATCGGGGAGGACGAGGATCTCCTTGTCGAGGCCGTCCTCTTTCCAGACCGTAATCTGCAGAATATCACCGGGGTTGATGGCGTAATCGGCATCTGCGGCAATCGCCGGCATTCTGGGCGACAGCAGCAGGACGCCAAAGCACAGAACCCAGATTAACTTCGTCCACATGATCTTCGCCCCCTCGGTGTCGAAACCCGTAACGACAAAAATCAATCTACCCAATCGCTTGCCACAGGCCAACGGAAAAGCAAGCAACCCTCTACCGCGGCGCACATCGGCTGCCCGATCCGGTCGTCAAGGCGAGGGGAGAGTTAGCAGGGAAGGTGATTGGCCCGGCGGCGCCGCCGGGGCGGGCGAGGCCGACGGCGTAAGCGGCTGATTTGGAATGTAGGCGCGGGTGTAATCGCTACCCGCACCACTGGTCTCCAGGCTGAAGGGCGCAACATCGCCGACCCCGGCGCCGGTCAGAGGAGAGGTCGCATCCGATGGGGTCGCGGGGACGTTGGCCGCTTCGGCGGGCGCCCCCGAGATCCTGATCGCCACAGCGAAGGCGACGAGGCAGGACAGAACTCTTGGAGTCACATGCTTTTTCCATCTCTCGAAGCGCCCTTCTCCGATGCTCGAGAGATCCGCATCGGGGGTCATCTTATCGTTGTCGCGCGCGCAGTGGCGGGCTGGGGTTTCGCGGATCCATTGCCGCGACCATCGCGTCAATTTCCTCCACAGAAATCCAAAACTGGGTAGCATGGGAACAGTGAGTTTTTCGTTAACCTACGTGCTTACCAG
>CAIUCF010000380.1 GCA_903897565.1 uncultured Rhodospirillales bacterium
CTGTCTTGAACACGCGGCAATCGAGTTTGGAGAACCTAATAGAGCCAGAAGCAACGCCTTGGGATGCGGCGGACCCTCGGTTGGATCGCGAGAACATCTTGGCCTATCTTGAGGCGACACCGATGGATGACGATGCGGGCCGAACTGCCCGAATGGGCTTATGACTTTTTGTCCATCTCTGAGCGTGGAAACTCCCACCCTCCACTGCGTCGCATCCATTGCCTACGGCTCCGCTACCGTAAATCACGCTCAACGTGACCCGTGAAACTACCTACTAGTCCTGCGCAATTTTGGAAATCTCGACCCCCAACCCCACCAGCGCATCCCAATACCCCGGATAGGTCTTCGCGACGCAACCCGGATCGAGGATCGTGATCCCGCCGATCTTGAGCCCCGCCAGAGCGAAGCTCATCGCGATGCGGTGGTCGGCGTAGGTCTCGATGCGGGTCGGCAGGGTCTGGCCGGCGAGGCCCGGGTCGGAGGCCACCAGCAGGTCGTCGCCCTCCTCCGCGCCTAAGCCGGGGCGGATGCGGGAGAGTTCGGTGGCGAGCGCGCTGACGCGGTCACATTCCTTGACGCGCAGGTTGGCGATCCCCGTAAAGCGGACTGGTGTCCGGTTGAAGGCGGCGAGTACCGCGAGGGTCGGCACCGCGTCCTGCATCTGCGACCCATCGATCACCGCAGGCATGTGCGGGAATTTGGCGATGATTTCATAGGCGCTGGCATCGGGCTGCGAAAAGTCGCGGGGCGCGACGCCGAGATCGATGGCGCCGCCGGTCAACACCTCCGCCGCCCAGAGATAGGTCGCCGCCGAAGCGTCGGGTTCGACCAGGAAATCCGTCGCCGTGTAGCCGGTCGGCAGCACGCGCCAGGCCGAGCCGCTCAAGGCTTCGACCTTGGCGCCGAACTTCGCCATCGCCGCCAAGGTCAGATCGACATAGCCGCGCGCGCCGATCTCGGCGCCGCGCAAGGCGACCTCGACCGGCCCACGCCCGCAGGCGGCGAGCATCAGCAGCGCCGAGACATACTGGCTGGAGAGCCCGGCATCGATCTCGACCCGGCCGCCGGATATCCCGCCCTGGCCGTGGACGGTGACCGGCGGGCAGCCGGTCGGTGCCTCGACAGTGACACCGAGCTCACGCAGCGCCGTCACCAAGGGGCCGATCGGCCGCTTGCGCATATGGGCGTCGCCGTCGAGCACCACGGCACCGTCGGCCAGCGCGGCGGCGGCGGTCAGGAAGCGGGTCGCGGTGCCGGCATTGCCGAGGAACAAGGGCGCTGCGGGCGCCTTGAGATGCCCGGTGCCGGTGACCCGGAAGCTGGTCTCATCCGGGGTCGCGATGGCGACGCCCATGGCAGCGAGCGCCTCGGCCATGCGGGCGGTGTCGTCGCTGCGCAGGGTGCCGGTGAGCAGGCTCTGGCCCTTCGCCAGGGCGGCGAGCAGCAGGGCGCGGTTGGTGATGGATTTTGAGCCCGGGGGAGCCACCCGGCCGCGCAAGGGGCTGGTGACAGGCGTGATCGTGAGCGCCTGCCCCCACCGCGCCAGCGAACCGGCGTTATCGGCCATGGCTCAGCCCGCGCGCAGGCGGCGCGCCGCCTCGATCGAGAAATAGCTGAGAATGCCGTCGGCCCCGGCGCGCTTGAAGCTAATCAGCGCCTCGAGGATGACCCGGTCATCCATCCAGCCATTATCGATGGCGCCCTGCAGCATCGCGTATTCGCCGCTGACCTGATAGGCGTAGGTCGGCACCTTGAAGGCGTCCTTGACCCGGCGAATGATGTCGAGATAGGGCAGGCCCGGCTTGATCATGACCATGTCGGCGCCCTCCTGGAGATCGAACGCGACCTCTTTCAGCGCCTCGTTGGAATTGGCCGGATCCATCTGGTAGGTGCTCTTGTCGAGCCTTCCCTTGGCGCTCCGGGTACCGATGGCGTCGCGGAACGGGCCGTAGAAGGCGGACGCATACTTCGCGGCGTAGGACATGATCCGCACGGAATCGAATCCCGCCTCGTCGAGGGCATGGCGGATCGCGCCGATGCGGCCATCCATCATGTCCGACGGCGCGATGATGTCGCAGCCGGCCCGCGCTTGCGCCAGCGCCTGACGCACCAGCGCCGCCACCGTCTCGTCATTGACGACATACTCGTCGCGCACGATGCCATCGTGGCCGTGGCTGGTGAACGGGTCGAGCGCGACGTCGCAGAGCACGCCGATGCCGGGAACCTGGCGTTTGATCTCCGAGACGGCACGGCAGATCACGTTCTCCTCGCGCCAGGCCTCTGACCCATCCTCGGTCTTGAGCGAGGGATCGATTGCCGGGAACAGGGCGATGCAGGGGATGCCAAGATCGCGCGCCGTCCCGACCATGTCTACCAGAGCCGGAATCGAGAGCCGTGAAACACCCGGCATCGACGGTACCGGCACGACCTCGTCACGGTCGTGGATGAAGATCGGCAGGATCAGGTCGGAAGGCGTCAATACCGTCTCGGCGACCAGACGCCGCGACCAGGAATCGCGTCGGTTGCGACGCAGACGGCTATGCGGAAAGGCGCCGAGAGGAACGAAGGTCACGATCAGAAATCCCGTGCGAGTGACGATAATCGCCTGAACTTAGGCGCAGCGCGGGACTCTGGCAACGGGGACGCGCGATAAAGTCCTCCCCCTTGAGGGCGGAGGAATTAGGTGGGGTGATGGTGCCCCGCGCGTCGCTCGTATTAGACGGAAGCACCGATTCTTGTGGAAGCTTCACCCCCACCCAACCCTCCCCCCCTCAAGGGGGAGGGCTTTTTCAGCGCTGTGCTACTCCGCCGGCACCGGCACGAGCGGGCCGCGATAGCCCGAGGGGCGGTAGAACACGATGCCGACGAGCAAGCCGCCGATCCCGACGATCTTGGTCAAGGTGTCGAAAGTGGTGATCGCGTAGAGTCCGAGCACGATCAGGGAAATCGCGCTGAGGAACGGATAGAGCGAGTACAGCACCCATTCGACCAGCGACGTCTTGTAGCTGTCGCGGAACATCCAGGCCGAGACCAGCCCGGCCAAGCCGTAATAATAGCAAACCTGCACTGCCACGGCGCTCACCGAGTCGGCCAGGATCTTGCTGACAGAGGGCATGAAGCTCGACAGCACGATCATGACCAGACCGACGCCGAGCAGCACGTACATCGTGCGCACCGGCGTCACGGTCTTGGCATGGACGACGCCCATGGCCGTCGGCATCGAGCGGTCGCGGCCCATCGCGAACAGGGTGCGGGAGAACTGCAGCATCGTCGTCTCCAGGGTCGCGATGCTGGAGAGGATCACCGCGAAGGACGCGAGCAGGCCCCCGGTCTTGCCGAGGCCGGAGCTGACGGCGATGTGGTAGACGATGTTGTCGCTGTAACCCTGGGCATCCGACAGGCTGAACATGAACATCGCGGCGAGCACGAAGGCGACGAAGTAGCCGATGGTGATGAACACGCTGTAAAAGCCGCCATTGCCGGCCGCGTTCGGCGGATGGTCGATCGTCTCCTCGCTCAAATTCGAGGTCACGTCCCAGCCCCAGTAGAAGAACACGACGACCAGTGCCGAGGCGGCGAAGGTCCCCGGCGGATAATCGAAGCCGAACCAGGAGCGTGAGAAGATGTTGGCCGCGCCGGCATGATCGGCATGGAGGAAGGCAGCGATGGCCACCGTCGTCAGGATGATCAGCTCGATGCTGGTCATGACCACCTGGATCTTGCTCGTCAGGCCGATGCCGGCGATCAGCACGACGCCGATGACCACGAACCACAGCGCGCCGACCGCAGTGGTCAGCAGCACGTTGCTCGCCAGATCGGGATCGATGATCGTCAGGGTCGCAGTACCCAGCGGCACCGAGCCGGTGATCATGAACACCATCGACGCGATCAGCAGCGCCCAGCCGGAAAAGAAGCCGAAGAATTTGCCGAATGCCTGGGTCGTCCACTCATAGGCCGCCCCGGCATTGGTCATCTTCTTGTTGAGCCCCTTATAGGCGACCGCAATCCCGAGCATCGGGATGGCGAACAACAACAGCGCCCCGGGCGACACCACGCCGGCGCTGCCGAGCAAGGTCGCGGTCGCCACCGCGATCGAGAAGCCGGGCGCACTGCCGGCAACCCCCATGATCACCGATTCGAACAAGGTGAGGCTGTTGGCGCGCAATTTCGTGGACATGCGTGGCGGCTCCGGGTCTGGGGGCATCAGGAGGGTGGTGTCGACGTACGGACCAACTGCTTGGTAGCTGCGCCGGCGTCACGTTGCGTTGGGGGGAGGACACATGGTGCGAAGCGGCTAACCGCCTGCATGAGAGCGTAGAGAAGTACCCAGCAACTGCAACATTGTTATAACAATCTTGTCAACGCAACGACGCCGCCGAGGCTAATTTTCCTGGCAAGACAGGCTGATCAGCCGCTGCCGCCGACCAATTGCGGGAGGTGGTCGAGCGGATCGATCGGCTTGACCCCCTGGCGCAGCTCGAAGTGCAGTTGCGGCGACGCGACGCCACCGGTGTTGCCGAGCCGCGCCACGGGCTGGCCGCGCCGGCATGATCGGCATGGAGGAAGGCAGCGA
>CAIUCF010000381.1 GCA_903897565.1 uncultured Rhodospirillales bacterium
GGTGTCGAGATCATCCACGTCGATATGAAGGCGGCCGATGGCGTCGATATCGTTGGCGATATCACCACGGCTTCCGTGCAGGCTCTGATTCGCAGCCGGAGGCCTAAATCCTTGATCTGCACCAGCCTCTTGGAACATGTCACGGACCGCAGAATCATCTGCGGCGCCATCGAGACGATCTTGGAGAGCGGCGGCTACCTGTTCTTGTCGGTCCCGTACCGGTATCCCTATCACCCCGATCCGATCGACACCGGCTTCCGGCCAAATCCTGATACGCTGAGCCAGGAGTTTCCCGACCTCCGCGTCGTCGAGAAAGGGGTCGTCGAATTCGGGAACTACGCGGCCCAGCTCCGCAAAAAGCCGTGGCTGATCGTGAGAGATGCGTATCTCCTGCTCGCCGGGTTCAGGAAGAGTGATAAGTGGCGGGTATTCTTCAGTAACTATGGTTTCCTGACGCGCAAATACGCCAGCGCCTGCGTGGTGCTGCGGAAGTAGGCCGCGCGAAGCTAAACCAACCACCCCAACCCAACCCCGCCCCTCTGGCGGGGTTTTTTGTGTTCGATCCCCATCGCAAGGAGGCCCCCATGCCCCCCGATCCCGCCGCAGGCAACGCAGCGCCGCCCGAGTTGACGCCGGAGCGGCTCACCGCGCTCGTCAAGATCGCCGATTCCTACCGTGCTGGCGCCGTCGCCTGGCGCTGGCTGGTCACGCTCGGTTCGATCGCGCTCGGCGTCGCCGCCTTCTTCTATTACCTGCGCCAGGGCCTGCTCCCCTGGTTGACCCGCTGACCCCTCCTCCCCCATCCCTGGAGACCCGGCAATGGCCACATCCCCTGCGTCCGCCACCTCCACCGCGGCGCTGCCGCGCGGCATCCGCAACCACAACCCCGGCAATCTCCGTCCCGGCCCGGCCTGGCAAGGGGTCGTCGGGCTCGATACCGAGCCGCCGGACCCACCCTATCTGCGTTTCGTCGATCCTGAACATGGCATCCGCGCGCTGGCCCGCACCCTGATCAGCTATCGCGAGCGCCATGGCATCGACACCCTGGCCGGGGTGTTCGCGCGCTGGGCACCCGCCGGCGACGGCAATGATCCCGAGCGCTATGCCGCCGCCGTGGCCCAGGCGCTCGGGTGCGATCCCGCGGCGCCCGTCGATCTCCACGATCCCGCGATCCTCGCCGCGCTGGCCGCGGCGATCACCCATCAGGAAAACGGCGTCGGTGCGGGCGCCGGCGCGGAGTCCTCGTGGTATCCAGCGGAGACCTATCGCCGCGGTGTCACCCTTGCCCTCGGCGACGGCGCGCCTGCCGCGGCGGCCGCCACGACGACCGCGACGGACGGGGAGGGCTGATCGATGGGCTTGCTCAGCGTCCTGCCGGCACTCAACGCCGTCGCCGGCAAGCTCCTCGACTATATCCCCGACCCGGCGCAGAAGGCGCGTGCCGCCCAGGAGTTTCAGGACAAGCTGCTCGACCTGGCGCAGAGCACCGACGCCGCGCAGGCCGCGGTCGATCGTACCGAGGCCGGCAGCGCCTCGTTGTTCGTCGCCGGCTGGCGGCCGGCGATCGGCTGGGTCTGCGCCGCCTGCCTGGCGCTGTACTATCTGCCGAGCTTCGTGATCGGCGAGGCGTTCTGGGTCGAGGCGTGCTGGCGCGCCCAGGGCGTAACGCCGCGGCCGGAGCTCGGTATCGGCGATATCACCGGGTTGCTGGCCTCGCTGCTCGGCATCGGCACGCTGCGGACGGTCGAGAAACTGCAAGGTGTGGCCCGCCACAAATTGTGATGTGGCCGAGCGGCCGCCCTTCGCAACTGCAGCATTCGCGAGGCGACTCGGATGCCTGACTCGGAAATGCGATGGATCAATGCGAGCCCTGCCGGACCGGGTGAGGCTCACAACCGATGCTGCGGTATTTAGTTGTGGAGGCAGATTCGGGCTTCTCGGGGTAAATTGCAAGCCAGAGTTAAAAACCGGGAAACCCTGCTCAATTGTAAAGAAATCCTTAACTTGTTCTGCAGCTAATTGTGCCATTACGTTTTTTGTTACCGCCTTGATAAGAGAGACTTTTAACAGTTTCCTAAGAAGAGGTCGGATCCACCCCTTTCCAGCCAGACGGCGATGGTGTTTGAGATGACGGTTGAAAATGCTCCCCAAGAAGGACGCGCAGTAGGCGAGGCCGACCCGGTTGATATCCATGTCGGCGGCCGTGCGCGGACGCGACGTATCCTGCTCGGCAAGAGCCAGGAGGCCGTGTCGACGCAGCTCGGGATCAGCTTCCAGCAGTTGCAGAAGTACGAGAACGGCGTGAACCGGATCAGCGCCAGCCGGTTGTACGATCTCGCCCATATCCTCCGCGTGCCGATCAGCTTCTTCTTCGACGAGATGCCCGAGACCGCGCGGCCGTTCGTCGAGTTCGGCAAGTCCGGCAAGCCCGCCAAGAAGGGCGAGCCGCTCGAGACCGGCTCCGTCGACGGCTTCAGCGATCGCCTGACGCTCGATCTGATCCGCGAATTCCGCCGCATCGGTTCGGCCAAGCAGCGCGATTGCATCCTCGACCTCATCCGCGTGATGGCCGATGCTCGTCCTGCCGGTGACCCCGGCGAGCCGATCCCCGATCGTCCGCGCCGCGGCCGGCCGCGTGGCAGCAAGAACGGCGTCAAGTCCCTGCGCAAGATCGCCTGATCAGCCTCGTCCGGGCCGCCCCGGACGACGGTCACCAAGACGAA
>CAIUCF010000382.1 GCA_903897565.1 uncultured Rhodospirillales bacterium
ATCCCCGTCGCCGGTGCCGATCGCATCGTGCTGACGCGGCAGATCGCGGTCATGGACCTGCTGGCGCTCGCCCGCTTCCTGCTGCTGCCCGAAGACGATCTCAATCTCGCATCACTGCTGAAGAGCCCCCTGTTCGGCCTCGACGAGACCCAGCTGTTTGAGCTTTGCAATGGCCGCGGCCGCGAGACGGTCTGGTCACGGCTGCGTCGGCATCACGCTGCCGACCCCATCTTCGCGGCGACCCATGACGCGCTCTCGGCGTTGCTGGCCCGTGCCGATTTCGTCTCGCCCCACGCGTTGTTCGCCGAAGTCCTGAGCGCGCGCGGTGGCAGAAAACGGCTGATCGGCCGGCTCGGCCCGGAAGCCGCCGACGCCATCGATGAATTCCTCAACCAGACGCTGGCCTATGAGCGCGTCCACGTGCCCTCGCTGCAGGGCTTCGTCGCCTGGCTGGAGCAGAGCGAGTCCGACATCAAACGCGATCTCGACCAGGGCAGCCGTGACGAGGTGCGCATCATGACCGTGCACGGCTCCAAGGGGCTGCAGGCGCCGATCGTCTTCCTGCCGGATACCGCCGCTGTCCCGGTCAAGCTCGATCAACTGCAATGGAGCGACGATGGCTTCCTGCTGTGGTCGGTCGGGGAGGCCCGCGCCGCCGCCGCACTGGGCGCGGCCAAGCAACGAGCGACCGAGGCCCGCGATCGCGAATACCGTCGCCTGCTCTATGTCGCCCTGACCCGCGCCGAGGATCGGCTCTATATCTGCGGCTGGCGGGGCAAGAACCAGCCGCCTGCGGGCAATTGGCATGAAATGGTCGACACGGCGATGCAGCATTTGCCGGGCATGACCCTGGTCGCCCAGGAGGATGACGAGACCCCGCCGGCTCTGGTCTATGCCACCGGCAACGCTATCGCCGAGCCGAAACCGCCGGAAGCCACCGCCCCTCACCCCGATGCCGGCGACCTGCCCGCTTTCGCCACGCGGCCGCCCGTGCGCGAACCGCTGCCGCCGAAGCCGCTGGCTGCCCTGCGCCCCACGGCGGCCGAACCACCGAGCCGCTCGCCGCTCGCCCCGGGCGATGACGAGCGCCGCTACAAGCGCGGCACCGTCATCCATCGCCTGCTGCAGACCCTGCCCGATCTGCCGCCCGAAGCGCGCGAGGCGGCGGCGCGTCGCTATCTCGCCCGGCCCTCGCTCGAACTCGACGCGGCGCAGCAGCAGGAGTCGCTGAGCGAGACCCTGGCGGTGCTCGCGCATCCGGAGTTTCAGGCATTGTTCGGACCCGGCTCGCTCGCCGAGGTGCCGGTCGTCGGGTTGATCGACGGTCAGGCGCTGTCGGGGCGGATCGACCGCCTCGTCGTCACCGACGCTGAGGTGATCATCGTCGACTACAAGACCAATCGCCCGCCGTCGCGCGACATCGCCAATGTGCCGGCCGCCTATCTGGCGCAACTCGGTGCCTATCGCCAAGCACTCGCCGGGGTCTATCCGGACAAGCGCGTGCGCAGCTACCTGCTGTGGACGGTGGGGCCGTTTATCTTGGAGATCCCCTGACGGGAACACTTGAGAGTAAGAGCCTGATTCAGACGTCGTCCCGACGTCATCAGGCTCTAGGCCCGGGCGACGTCGCGGAAATAGCTGTCGATCGAGCGGACGATGCCGGTCGCGACGGTCTTGCGGTAGCTGGCGTTGCGCAGCATCCGCTCCTCGTCGCGGTTCGACATGCAGCCGGTCTCGACCAGGGCCGACGGGATATCCGGCGCCTTGAGCACGGCGAAGCCGGCCGAGCGATGGCTATGCGGCAGCATCTGCACCATGCCGCTAAGATGGCTCACCAATTCGCGGGCGAGGCCGATCGAGAGATTGGCGGTCTGGCGCCGCGTCAAGTCGAGCAGGATGTCGCTGACCTCGGGCGATTGCGTCTGGTAGTTGAAGCCTGCGATCAGGTCGGCGTCGTTCTCGCGCGCCGCGATCTCGGCGGAGAGCCGGTCCGAGGCCTTTTCCGACAAGGTGAACACCGAGGCGCCGCGCAGGGTCTGGTTCGGGATCGAATCGGCGTGGATCGAGAGGAAAAGGTCGCCCTGCGCCGAGCGCGCCCGCGACACCCGCTGCGGCAACGGCACGAAGACGTCGCGCGACCGGGTCAGCACCGGGCGGTAGCGGCCGGAGGCCTCCAGCAGGCCCGCAACCTGATAAGCGATCGAGAACGCGATGTGCTTTTCATAGGTGCCGCTGCGGCCGATGCAGCCGGGATCGATGCCGCCATGGCCGGGGTCGAGCACGATGATCGGGCGGAAGCGTTCCGGCTTCGCCTTGGTCGCCGCCAACGCCGCCGACGACACGTTCATCGAGAAGAAGCCGAGCCCCATCAGCCCGGACAGACGCATCAATTCGCGCCGGCCAAGCATGCCCTTCGGCTCGTCAGACTCGTCCCCCAACGGCACCGCACGCCCCCCAATGAATACAGGTAGAACTTCGAGTTACAGAGCGTGACCTCGAAACTAGATCAAGTCAAGCGCGTAGTGAACTGAGATTGCTTGCAAATAGTCGATCGCGGCATATCGGCAACATTGACGCGGCGGAAAATCTGCACTGCGTTGCCGCCGCCCTCATCGCGTGCAGCGCGCCAAATACCTTTGATAGAGGGGCTGCAGCCTCTGCTCTACTAGATGTGTGGTCTCGGCGCTCAAGGTCGCGCGCTTGCGCGAGCCATCGGGGGTAAAGACATTGGCCGGCGTCTTGGCGTCGCGTTTGGCGACCGCGGCCAGGATATCGTATTCGGCTGTCGTCGGCGTGATACCGAAATGCGGCAGGACGCGCTCCCAAACCATTCCCGGCAGGGCCGAATAATCGACGTAGAGCGCGCCCGGAATATCGGCCTCGATCGCCGCGCTCAGGAATTGTTCCAGCACCGCCACGCAGAAGCCGGCATCGTCGAGCGTCGCGATGGTGTCGGCCGGGATGCCGAGCAGGCTCTGCGCCCGCGCCGGCGCCTCGCGCAACCGCATCCATCCCGTGCGCCCGCCGAGGATCGAGGCCGCGACCTCCGCCGGGTCACGGGCGACGAAGACGCAGGGCACATCGGGGAAGGCGCGGCGCAGGACGTCGAGATAGAGCAGGTTCCAGCTCGAGAACTTGACGATGAAGCTGCGCGCGTTCGGCCGGCCGCGGCCATAGGCCTGGATCAGCAACCGCAGGCAGTCGACCTGCAACTGGACGTCGACCATGGCCGGGTCGAGGCCCAGCAGGGTGTTGATCGGATCGGGCTCGGCCAGCACGGCGACGCCATCGAGCGCAGCGGCCAATTGCGAGACCAGGCTCGAACCGCAGCGCGAAATATGGAAGATGAAGCCATCGGGATCACGCCCGGGCGCGACGGCATCGATCTGGCGCAAGGCGCCGAGATCGGTGGTCACCAACTCGCGCGATACCGGCTCGTCGCCGACGCGGATCAGGGTCTGGCTGAAGAAGGGTTCCGAGAAGGTCAGATCGGAAAGATCGCACCAGTCGATGGTCGGCGCCG
>CAIUCF010000383.1 GCA_903897565.1 uncultured Rhodospirillales bacterium
CGGCGCCGACCACCTGGTTGAGGGTCAGCGAGCTGGCATTCGGCTGGTTGATGGTGACGGTGTTGCCGGCCCCGATCGAGAAGCTCTGCCAGTTGATGGCGGTGCGGTCCGTCGCGGTGGTGACGTCGAGGCTGCCGGGGATATTGGATTTGATCGTCGCGGCACCGACGACGACCGTGCCGCCTTGGGGAAGGACGTTGGTATCGGCGCGGGCGATAAAGGGGTAGGAGACCGCGGCGAGACCGGCAAGGGAGACGACGAGCGCCGTGCTGTCGAGCAGCCTGCCAGCATAGCGGGATCGCGCGGATGTGCGTGCCATTCAAACCCCCAAATTGACCGGCCCGAACTGGTGAGTACCCCCTCACCCGCCGCGTTCAACGCAGCATCCGGCCACACCTCTCCCCATGATGAATGGAGTTAACAGAGCGTATACCATATTGCCGCACCCGAGCCAGCCCCCGCGGTGCCGAGAATCCGCAAATTAGTACGGAGTTTCATGGGGTCGGGGATGGGCGGGGAGCTATGACCGGCACCCTCGCGATCCCCCACCTCACCCGACCCCTCCGCCCGCGGAGGCGGAGAGGAGTAGGAGTCCAGATTTTTAAGAGAGGGCTCAGTTCTCGCGCCATCCCGGGGGGTGGAGAGGGTCAGGGTGAGGCGGGGGAATCCCGGCGCCTGCGCTACACCTGCGCCTGGTCCAGCATCATCGCGATGTGGCGCTCGTCGGGCTCGCGCATGACGGCGGCGGCGAAGGATTGGGCGGCGCCCAGGGTCATGCGGCGGACGCGCTGCTTGACGCGGAGCAGGCTCGAGGGCGCCATCGACAGCGAGCGGATGCCGAGGCCGACCAGCAGCGGCGTGAAGCGCGGGTCGCCGGCGACCTCGCCGCAGACGCTGACCGGGATGTTGCTGTGGCGGGCGGCCTCGGCCGAGAACGGGATCAGGCGCAGCACCGCGGGATGCAGCGGGTTGTAGAGATGGGCGACCTGCTCGTCGCAGCGATCGATCGCCAGGGTGTACTGCGTCAGATCGTTGGTGCCGATCGAGAAGAAATCGCTGACCGCGCCCAGAGCGTTGGCGGCAAGCGCAGCACCCGGGACCTCGATCATGATGCCGAGCGGCGGCAGCTTCGCCGCGACCTGGGCGCCCTCGCGGCGCATGTCCTGGTGGACACGCTCGAGCAGGGCCCGGGCCTCCATGATCTCCTGCCGGTTCGAGATCATCGGCAGCATGATGCGGATCGGGCCATGCGATCCGGCGCGCAGAATGGCGCGAAAATGGGTCTCGAGCAGCGCCGGATGCTTCAGGGTCAGGCGGATCGCGCGCAGGCCGAGCGCCGGGTTGACCGAGTCGCCGACCAGGGATTTCAGGCTGTCGGCGATCTTGTCGCCGCCGATATCGAGGGTGCGGATCGTCACCGGACGGCCGGCCATGCCCTTCACCACTGCGGAGAGCGCCGCGGCCTGCTCGTCCTCGGTCGGCTGGTGCTCGCGGTTCATGAACAGGAATTCGGTGCGCACCAGACCGACGCCGCTGGCGCCGTCTTCCAGCGCCAGGGCGAGTTCGCGCGGCTGTTCGGAGTTGAGATTGGCTTCGAGCGTGATCTCGACGCCGTCGCGGGTCACCGAGGGCAGGTTGCGCAGACGGACCAGGTCGCGATGCTCGCGCGCCGCCAGCACGCGCCGCGCCTCGACCAGGGCCAGGGTCTCGGCATTGGGGTTGATGGTGATGGTGCCGGCCGAGCCGTCGACCAGGATCTGGTCGCCGGGCAGCACCTGATGCAGCAGCTCGATGCAGCCGAGCACGGCGGGAATCCCGAGCGCGCGGGCGACGATCGCGGTGTGGCTCTCGGCGCCGCCGAGCACGGTGGCGAAGGCGGCGATGCGCCCGGGATCGATATTGGCGGCTTCGGCCGGGCTCAGCTCCTCGGCCAGCACCACGGTGCCGGCCGGCAGGGTGTTGATCGACAGCACCGGCGCGTCGGTGAGATTTCGGGTCAGCCGGCCGGCGACGATGCGGATATCGTCGAACCGCGCGGCGAGATAGGCGTCGTCCATCAGCGCAAAGGCTTCGGAGATCGCCTGCAGTTCGTGGCGTATCGCGGCTTCGGCGTTGATGCCTTCGCGCTGGATACGGCCGCTGACGCCGCGCAACAGCCGCGATTTCGACAGCATGCCGAGATGGGCGTCGACGAGGAAGCCGACTTCCTGGCCCGCCGGCGCCGGCAGGGTCGCGGATTTGAGCTTCAGCTTCTCGAGTTGCTGCCGACTGGCTTCGACGGCCCGCTCGAAACGATCGACTTCGGGGCCGATCTGGTCGGGCTGGAGGCTGATCTCGGGAACCGGCAGGCTCGAGGCATCCGGCATCCAGGCGGGGCCGAGCGCGAAGCCGGGCGACACGCCCAATCCGACGAGCACCCGTTCGGGCCGCGGGCCCGCGATGTTGTCAGAAGAGAGCGGCGGCTCAATCCTGCTCATAAAAGCCGCTGTTGACGAGCTCGGCCATGGCGTCGATCGCGGCTTGTGCGTCCGCGCCGGTCGCGCGAAGCTCGATCGTGCTGCCGATCGAGGCCGCCAGCATCATCAGCCCCATGATCGAGCGGCCGCTGACGATGCTACCGTTCTTGGCGACCTTGAGATCGGCATCGAAGGTATCGGCGAGCTTGACGAATTTCGCGGCGGCGCGGGCGTGGAGGCCGCGCTTGTTGCAGATGGTGACCATTCGCCGCACCGGGGTTTCGCTGCTCTCGACACTCATTGCCTGGGGATTTCCGATCTCCGGCGCCTCGGGGACGGCGCCCTTGCTTGGGTTCAGAGGATCAGTTGCGGGTCTCGGCGAGCAGCTGCGAGGCGACGTTGATGTATTTGCGCCCGGCCTCCTGCGCGCTGACCACGGCGGCGGTGAGGCCTTCGGTCTGCCGCGTGCTGGCAAGCTTGATCAGCATCGGCAGATTGATTCCGGCGATCACCTCGACCCGGGAGCGCTCCATCACCGAGATCGCGAGGTTGGAGGGCGTGCCGCCGAACATGTCGGTCAGGATCACGACCCCCTGGCCTTCATCGACATGGGTGATCGCGTCGAGGATATCCTGGCGTCGTCGCTCCATATCGTCGTCCGGGCCGATGCAGATCGCGGAGATTTGGCTCTGCGGCCCCACCACATGCTCCAGCGCCGCGATGAACTCGGCCGCAAGGCGCCCATGGGTGACTAAAACCATGCCAATCATCGATCATCCTTCAATGTGCAGTCCGCCGTCGCGAGGAGGGCCGGGTAGGAGGAATTATGAGGAAACACGTGAATTCTCGGTCATGTGGCGTTCAAGTCTCGTCCAGCCCGGAGATTTCCGGCAATTCGCTTTGGTTCCGAAGGGCGGCATCCGCGAGGTCGCGATGGCCGATCACGGCCGCCTGCCCGATCTCGCGCAGCCATTTCCCCAGGAGCTCCGTCACGAAGACCGAACGATGGCGGCCACCCGTACACCCGACCGCGATCGTAAGGTAGCTTTTTCCTTCGCGGTCGTAGCGCGGCAGCAGCGGGCCGAGCAGCGCCGTCAGCGCGGTCCAGAACGGAGCGAAGCTGGGGTCGCGGGCGATGAAGGCCCCCACGGGCGCATCGAGACCGGTGAGGTCGCGCAGCTCCATGTCGTAATGCGGATTGTCGAGAAAGCGCACGTCGAAGACCAGATCCGCCTCGCGCGGCAAGCCCATGCGGAACGAGAACGAGGTGACGAAGACGGACAGCGGCCGCCGGGTCTCGACGCCGAAATGGCCCTGAAGTATTCGCTTCAGGTCTGCCGTCCGCAGATCCGAGGTATCGAGGGTTACGTCCGCATACTGGCGCAATGGCATCAGGTAGCCCCGCTCCAGGACGATGCCGTCGATGACAGGGCGATCCCGCGCCAGGGGATGCAGCCGTCGCGTCTCGGTATAGCGGCGGGCGAGGATCTGGTCGTCGCAGTCGAGGAACAGCAGGCGGACGTCGAGCCAGTGGTTATCGGCCAGCGCTTCGATCTCCGCCTTGAGGCTGGCGACGTCGAAATCCCGGGTCCGGACATCGATCCCGATCGCCAGCGGCGTCACGATATCTTCTCGCGCCTGCAGCATCGACGACAGGAATGAAATCGGCAGGTTGTCGACCGCTTCGTAACCCATGTCTTCGAGGATCTTGAGCGAAGTGCTGCGGCCGGCGCCGGACATTCCGGTAACCAAGACCAGCCGGCGGCGACTCGCCGCGGCGGCATCGGTCGGGGGGGAAAGCTGCGCTGACGGGGCAGGGTCGCTCATGCGCTCCATCATTATACCCTTCCCGGGTCGCGCGCTAGTTCGCGGTCGCAAAATCCGCTGACCGCCCGGTCAAATCTCGCCAATTGACCGCATGGCCGTGGTGATACGCAGCGGCCCGAGCCCATCCGCGGCGGCAAGGGGGAGAACCGGGGCGCGGATGTCGAGCAGGACCGTCGAGGCAAGATCTGGCAGGCGTTCGACCCGCGCCGGCGGCACGATATCCACCACCAGGACCAGGCGGACCGCGAGCAGATAGGGGAGCCCGATCAGCCCGACACCGCGAACCTCCAGCAGACCGGCGAGCCGCTTCGGCGCGGCCATGACGAGAGCGCCAGAGCGTGCCTCGAGCTCGACCTGGTCGTCGCCGACCAGCAAGGCGCCGCGATCGATCAGCCCCAGGGCCAGGGTCGACTTGCCGGCGCCGGACGCGCCGCGGATCAGGATGCCGCGGCCATGCCAGGCGACGGCGGTCGCGTGGAGGCAGAGGGTCACAGCACGCCCACGGGCAGGCGGACGATGAAGCGGGCGCCGACGACGTCACCATTCGCGGCCAGACGATTCTCGGCGCGGATCGTGCCGCCATGGGCCTCGACGATCTGTTTCGAAATCGACAGGCCGAGTCCGGAATGGATGCCGAATTTCTCGCCGGCCGGCCGCTCGGTGTAGAAACGGTCGAAGATCGCATCGACCTTGCCCTCGGGAATCCCGGGTCCCTGATCTTCGACCGTGACCAGGATTTCCTTGCGATCGCCATGGGCGGTCAGGACGATCCGGCCCCGTGGCGGGCTGAAGGACACGGCGTTGCCGATCAGGTTCCTGAAGACCTGGACGAGCCGCGACTCCTTGCCTTGAACGATCAGTGCTCCGCCGAGATGCTCGAAGGTCACCACCGGCGCATCCTCGCCGCGCGTCGCGTCATGGATTTCGGCAAGCGCCGCGAGCATCGCCGCGAGGTCGACCGGCTCGCGCTCGAGCCGGCTCATCTCGGCGTCGAGCCGCGAGGCGTCCGAGATGTCGCTGATCAGACGGTCGAGCCGTTGAACGTCATCGTGAATGATGCCCATGAGCTTGCGCTGGATTGCCGGGTCCTGAACCCGTGCCGCGGTCTCGACCGCGCTGCGCAGCGAACTTAGCGGATTCTTGATTTCATGGGCAACATCGGCAGCAAAACGCTCGATCGCGTCCATGCGCCGCCATAGCGCCTGGGTCATTTCGTTGAGCGCGACCGAAAGCGCGCCGATCTCGTCATGGCGATGACTGAAGTCGGGGATATCGACCTTGCGGCCATTGCCGTGACGAACTTCATAGGCAGCGCGCGCGAGGCGGCGCACCGGGCGAGCGATGGTGCTGGCGAGGTAGAACGACAGCAGCACGGTCATGATCAGCGCCGCCGCGAACAAACGCAGGATATCGCCGCGCACGACCTGGACCTCGTGCTCGACATTGGCGGAGCCGACCGACAGCATGACCGCGCCGAGGATCAGCTTGTACCGTCGGACCGGCACCGCGATCGACAGCACCAGTTTGCCGTCGCGATGCGCCGGGTCGATCCTGACCGCGACGCCGTCGCCACCCGCCAAAGCGCGTTCGACCTCCGGATAATCCGCGGCCTGCTGCCGCGCCCGTTCGTTATAGATCTGATAATGGGCATGCTTGCGCCAGAAGGTCAGAAAACTGTCCAGCAGCCCGTTGAAGAAATCGCTACCGAAGTGGACATCGGTCCAACTCGGCGGCGGCCCCACATCGGGGGGCGGCAACGGCTCGACGTCGAAACCGCCGACATCGGTCTCCAGCAGCCGAGAATCGGCGATGAGGTCGCCGCTGGTGCGGAACAGCCGGGCGCGAAGCTGCGTCGGTTCGACCAGCCGCCGCATCATGCCCTGAGCGAGGCTCGGCACCAGCTCAGGCACGGCGCCGTAGTCCTGCAGCACGGCGCCCTCGCCGAGCGCCGCTGAGAACAGCTCGCCCTGGGTCGTCAGCGCCTGCAACTCGGTATCGATCAAGCCGCGCTCATAGCGGTCGAGATAGAGCATGCCGCTCGCGAGCAAGGCCAGGACGATGAGATTGACGGCGAGGATGCGGCGGGTCAGGGAAAAGGCGCCCCAGCGGGGCGCACGGGCCAGCCGTCTCCGCGCCAAGCGCAGAGTCAGCCAGGCCCAGGCGCGGCGGCGACGCCCGGCGACCGCGCGGGCGCCCTCTCCGTTCAGCGTTCCCTCATCCCTCGCGGTAGCGATAGCCGACTCCATAGAGGGTTTCGATGTGGTTGAACTCCGGGTCGGCGCTCCGCAGCTTTTTGCGCAGGCGTTTGATATGGCTGTCGATCGTGCGATCGTCGACATAGATGTTCTCGCCATAGGCGGCATCCATCAACTGATCACGATTCTTGACGTGACCGGGGCGTAGCGCCAGTGCCTTCAGCAACAAAAACTCGGTCACCGTCAATTCCACCGGCGCACCCCGCCAGGTGCAGAGATGGCGGATCGGGTCGAGGACCAGATCGCCGCGCTGGACGACCTGTTCCTTGCCCAGCGCCCCGGCATCGCGGGCGAGTTCGGCGCGGCGCAGCAGTGCCCGGATGCGCTCGATCAGCAGCCGCTGCGAGAACGGCTTGGTGATGTAATCGTCGGCGCCCATGCGCAGGCCGAGCGCCTCGTCGATCTCGTCGTCCTTCGAGGTCAGGAAGATTACCGGCAGGTTGCTCGTGCGGCGGAGATTAGTCAGCAGTTCCATACCGTCCATCCGCGGCATCTTGATGTCGAGGATGGCGAGATCGACCGGCTTGGCGGCCAGGCCTTTCCGCGCCTCGGCGCCGTCATTATAGCAATCGACCTGATAG
>CAIUCF010000384.1 GCA_903897565.1 uncultured Rhodospirillales bacterium
GATGCCGGCCCCATGACGCAGGCTCCCGACGATCCGGGCGCGCCGCTCTTCTATCTGATCGCCGGCGAACCATCGGGCGATACCCTGGGCGCGGCGTTGATGCGGGCGCTCAAGCGGCGACTCGACGGCAAGGTCCGCTTCGTCGGCATCGGCGGCGACCAGATGGCGCAAGAAGGCCTGACCAGCCGGATCAATATTCGCGAGCTCGCGATCATGGGCATCCTCGAGGTGCTGCCGAGCGCGCGGCGAATTCTGCGTCATGTCCGCAAAACCGTGGCGGATATCGAAGGGAGAAAGCCTGTCGCCGTCGTCACGATCGACAGCTCCGGCTTTTGCTTTCGCGTCGGCGAGCGCCTGAAACAGCACGCGGAGGCTTCCGGGCAACCGCGACCGCCGATCATTCATTACGTCGCGCCCATGGTCTGGGCCTGGCGGGAGTTTCGCGCGAGGAACGCAGCCCGGGCCGCCGATCACCTGCTGACCTTGCTGCCGTTCGAGCCACCCTATTTCGAGAAGGTCGGATTGCCCGCGACCTATGTCGGCCACCCGGTCGTCGAGGGCGATGCCGCACGCGGCGACGGTCCGGGATTTCGCGCACGCCACGGCATCGCCGCGGATGCGCCGGTGCTGCTCGTGCTGCCGGGTAGTCGGCGCGGCGAAGTGACCAGACTGCTCCCGCCGTTCGCCGACGCCGTGGCCCGCATCGCCCGCGATCATCCGCAACTCGTCGTCGTGCTGCCGACGGTCGAGACCGTCGGGGCCATGGTCAGCGAGGCGGCGGCGCGATGGCCGGTCCGGACCCTGGTGCTCCGGGGACCTGCCGAGAAATTCGACAGCTTCGCCGCCGCGGATGTGGCGCTCGCCGCGTCTGGGACGGTGACCTTGGAGCTGGCAGCGGCAGGCGTCCCGCATGTCGCCGCCTATCGTGTCGCGCCGTTCTCGGCCTGGCTGTTGCGACGGCTCGTCAAGCTGCCCTCGGTGCTCCTGGTGAACATCCTGATCAAGCGGATCGTGGTCCCGGAGTTCCTGCAGGAGCTGTGCACGGGAGAGACCCTGGCGGCTGCCGTTGAGCGGCTATTGATGGATTCAGATGCCCGCGCCGCGCAGCAAGCGGCGTTCGACGAGGCGCTGATCCTGATCGGCCGCGGCGGGCCACCGCCGAGCGATCGCGCGGCCGAAATTGTCCTCAAACTTGCGGCTCAGCCCCAGAGCGAGACGCTCGGCGGGTAGAGCAGGCTGCCGTCGTAGCGTAGACCGGGTTGCCGGTCGCGGCTGAGGAACAGGGGGGCGTCGAGATCGACCCACTCCGCCTCCTGAGCCAGCAGGACGGCCGGGGCGATCGCCAGCGACGAGCACCAATCGGCGGAGACGGCGATCCGGAGGCCGACATCGCGGGCGGCTTCGGCAAGCGCCAGCGCCGCGGTCAGGCCGCCGACCTTGTCGAGCTTGATCGTGACGGCATCGTAGCGGCCGACCAGGCCATCGAGGGCCCTGATCTCGAAGCAGGACTCGTCGGCGGCGATCGGCACGTCGCGACGGATACCGGCCAGCGCCGCGTCCTGGCCCGCGGGCAGGGGCTGTTCGAGCAGAATGACGCCAAGCCCGGGGAGATGCGGCATCCAGGCGGCGAGCTGCGCCGGGCTCCAGCGTTCCTGCGCATCGACGATCAGCTGCGCCTTGGGCGCGGCGCGATGGACGGCGACGATGCGGTCCAGATCGTCGGCCTCGCCGAGATTGAGCTTCAGGATCGGCCGGTGGGTCTCTTCGGCAGCGCGGACCGCCATCTCGGCCGGGGTGCCCGAAATCAACCGCACCGCCGTGACGACGCGGTGGGTATTGCCGAGCCCGATCATGTTGGCGACCGCGGATTCCTGACGCTTGGCGTCGAAATCCCAGAAGGCGCAGTCAAGGGCGTTGCGTGCGGCGCCCGGCGGCAGGGTGCGCTGCAACGATTTGCGGTTCATGCCCTTCGCGACCTCGTCACCGAGCCGCTCGATGGTGTCGATGACCTCTTCGAGCGTCTCGCCGAAACGGTCATAGGCGACGGCCTCGCCGCGGCCGCGTACACGACCCTCGACGATCTCCACGGTGACGACGCGGACAGGCTGCGGCGTTCGGTCTTTCGGAAATTGCGCGCGATCGAAGGGGTAAGCATCCTGACGAACGCTCAGCTGCGGGCAGTCCGGGGGTCGTTGAAGGCCTGACATGCCGCAATTATATCAAATCGCGCTGATAAATCCCGTCTATCAGATGAGCAGGCGTTCGACATCGACGCCGACATCCATGTCGTGCTCGCCGCCGCCGATGATGATGCCGCGCAACGGGCTGACATCGCGATAGTCGCGGCCGATCGCCAGCGCGATATGGCCGATTCCCGCCAGTATATCGTTGGTTGGATCGATATCGACCCAATCGCCGCCGCCGCCATAGACCGACAGCCAGGCATGCGAGGCATCGGCGCCTACCAGCCGCGGCTGGCCGCGCGGCGGCTGGGTCTCCAGGTAGCCGCTGACGTAGCGGGCGGGGACGCCCATCGCGCGGCAACAGGCGATGGCGAGATGGGCGAAATCCTGGCAGACGCCCCGCTTCAAGGTCAGGACCTCCTCGGGCGCCGTGGTGATCGTCGTCGCTTGGGAATCGAAGGTGAATTCCTCGAAGATGCGATGATTGAGATCGAGCGCCGCATCGAGGATCGAGCGTCCGGGGACGAACGAAATCCGCGCAAACTCGGTGACGCTCGCCGTGATGTCGATCGAGGGTGACGGGAAGAGGAATTCCGTGGCGTGAAGCGCGCCCGGCGAGCGTGCGGTCGCGGCCTCGACGGCGACATGCTCCCAGCCGCGATCCAGCAGGTAATCGGGACGCTCGCGGGCGGCGACCTCGACCTCGCTGGTCGCCTCGACGATCAATTCGCGGTGCGGCTGGGTGATGTTGAACGCGGCGACGCCATTGCCGAAATAATCGCGATCCTCCTCGATGGAGGTCGGCAGCGGGCTGATCGCGAGCTGGTGCGAGCGGCAGGTCTGATAGGGGAGGTCGAGCGGGCGCAGATGTGCCGTGTGATGCGACAGCGAGACCGCGCTGGCGTAGCGATAGGACGTGCGGTGGACGACCGAAAACAGCATCTCAGGGAACTAACCTCGCGCCGGGATCATCGCCGGCGTATGGGCGACGAGCGCCGGGATCGCATGCTTGAAATACGCTTCCCCGAGGACATCGGAAAGGGCGGAGAGGTCGCTGGCGAGATTGGCGGCGAAGCGATCGAGCGCCGGTCGCACCGGGCCGTTGTCTTCATGGGTATCGGCGAGGCGGCGCATATCGACGCGCCGCAGCTCCGCGAGGCAGGCTGCCGCCATGCGAAGCTCCGGCGTCGCCAGGGTTCCCGGTCGCTCCC
>CAIUCF010000385.1 GCA_903897565.1 uncultured Rhodospirillales bacterium
GAGGTCATCAGGCCGAGCGAACCGAAGCCCTGCGCCACCGTGTCGGACTGCACGTCGCCGTCGTAGTTCTTGCAGGCCCAGACGAAATTGCCGTTCCACTTCAAGGCGCTGGCGACCATGTCGTCGATCAGGCGATGCTCGTAGGTCAGGCGGCGCTTTTCGAATTCGGCCTTGAATTCGGTGTCGTAGACTTCCTGGAAGATATCCTTGAAGCGGCCGTCATAGGCCTTGAGGATGGTGTTCTTGGTCGAGAGATAGACCGGCCAGTTGCGCAGCAGCCCGTAGTTCAGACAGGCCTGGGCGAAGCCGCGGATCGAGTCGTCGAGATTGTACATGCCCATCGCGACGCCCGAGCTCGGATAGTCGAACACCTCGTATTCGACCGGGGCGCCGCCATCGGCCGGGGTGTAGGTCATGGTCAGCTTGCCGGGGCCGGGCACCAGGAAGTCGGTGGCGCGATACTGGTCGCCGAAGGCGTGGCGGCCGATCACGATCGGCGCCGTCCAACCCGGCACGAGGCGCGGCACGTTCTTGCAGATGATCGGCTCGCGGAACACGGTGCCGCCGAGGATGTTGCGGATCGTGCCGTTGGGCGACTTCCACATCTTCTTGAGCTTGAATTCTTCGACGCGCTGCTCGTCGGGGGTGATCGTCGCGCATTTGACGCCGACGCCATACTGCTGGATCGCCTTGGCGGAATCGACTGTCACTTTGTCGTCGGTGGCGTCGCGATGCTCGATGCCCAGATCGTAATACTTAAGATCGATGTCGAGATACGGCAGGATCAGCTTGTCCCGGATGAAGTGCCATATGATCCGGGTCATCTCGTCGCCATCGAGCTCGACCACGGGCGTTACGACTTTGATCTTTTTCATCTACGATCTCTCCCAAGCGTGACGGCGATCGCAGGCGTTCTTCCGACCCCGATCCCACCCAAATTCCGCGCGCCGCGCCCTTCAGGACAGCACCCCCGCGCACCCTGACGCATCCGCGCCAGCCGGCCGCCGGACCATAGCACGGCTTTCGTCAGAGACAAAAGCCGAGGCCACAAAAAACGCGGCAGAGTCAATCGTGGCGCAAGGCTCGGGACTGGTCGACAGCCACAGGCGTACTATTTCTATGCGCCGCCGTGACGGAAGCCTTTCGAACCGATCTCGGTTCAACCCCTCCCCCTCAAGGGGAGGAGTTTGAGTGTTAGAACCGCGCGCTGTCGGTTTCGTGGGAGAAGCCCGGCATCGTGTGGAGAGCCGGCAGCACGTCGACGAAGGACGGCACTACCTTATAGAAGCTGCGGGTCCTTTCCGCGGCGAAGCCCTGGGCGTAGATCTGCTCCATCAGCGCCAGCAGCGGCGCCCAGTAGTCGTCCTGGTTGACCAGCACCATCGGCTTGTCGTGAAGGCCGAGGATGCGCCAGGTCAGGATCTCGAACATCTCGTCGAGCGTGCCGAAGCCGCCCGGCAGCACCGCGAAGGCATCGGCGTGTTCGGCCATGATCCGCTTACGCTCATGCATGGTGTCGACCAGCACGAGGTTGGCGACGCCGTGATGGGCGACCTCGCGCTCGTGGAGATGGCGCGGAATGATCCCCATCACCTTGCCGCCGGCGTCGAGGGTGCCGTCGGCGACCCGTCCCATCAGCCCGACCCGGCCACCGCCATAGACCAGCTCGATGCCGGCATCGCCGAGCGCCCGGCCGAACGCATAGGCCTCGGCCAGGAAGCGCGGCGAGACCACGTTCGACGACCCACAGTAAACGCAAAGGCTGGACACCCGCGCCATGTTCTCACTCTCCTTAACCAAACTGGGCCCCATTGCCCGTTCCCGGAACCCGGGCCACCGCAAACCGGCGTCATGCTCCGACACAGAATAGACCGCCCGGGCGGCGGGCGTCGATGGCAACCGCCGCCCTTCCCACCGACATCAGCCGTGCGACCGGCTCAACGCCATGGATCGATGCCAATCGCCGCACGGTTATGGCCGCTGCAAACGGTCGTGACAGTTGCGCGAAACCCCGCGGACAGTCACAAGAGCGCATAAACACGAACAACGGTGACATCTTGTCGATCATTGGTTTGCTGACGGCGCTGGTTGATTTCTCGCGGCGCCGCGCCTGGACGGTCCTCGTCCTGGCGCTTGGACTGAGCCTCGCCGCCGGCTGGTACACAGCCGGCCATCTCGGCGTCGATACCGACACCAGCAAGCTGCTGTCGCCGAATCTCGACTGGCAGGTCCAGAGCCGCGTCCTCGACACCGCCTTCCCGCAGAATGTCTCGGTGACGACGATCGTGCTCGACGGCGCCAATCCCGACATCGTCGCCGGCGCGACCAACCGGCTGGCGGCAGCGCTCGCCAAGCGCACCGATCTGTTCACGAACGTGCGGCGACCGGATTACGGCCCGTTCTTCGATCGCTTCGGCCTGCTGTTCCTGTCGACGAAGGAACTCAGCGCCCTCTCCGACCAGCTCGCGGCGGCCCAGCCGCTGCTCGGTCCGCTCGACGCCGACCCGAGCCTGCGCGGCTTGTTCGGCGTACTCGACCAGGCGTTGACCGCGATCGAGACCGGCGACGCCAAACCCGACAAGCTCGCCAAGCCGATGGCGGCATTCGCCAAGACGATCGCCACCGTCACCGCCGGCCATCCCGAGCCGCTGTCGTGGAGCAGCCTGATGACCGGCAAGCAGCCGCGACCCGAGGAGCTGCGCCACTTCATCCAGGTCCAGCCCAAACTCGATTTCACCGCGCTCGAGCCCGGCCTCCGATCCAGCAACGGCATTCGTCAAACCGCGGACGCGCTGGGCCTCGCCGCCGAGGGCGTCCGCGTCCGCCTGACCGGCGACATCCCGCTGCAGGATGATGAATTCGCCAGCGTCACCGAGGGCGCAGGACTGGCGACGGTCCTCTCCCTCGTCGGCATCCTGGCGGTGCTGTTGGCCGGTCTGCGGGCGCCGCGGCTGATCCTGGCGATCATCCTCACCCTGCTGGCCGGGCTGGTCTATACCGCCTGTTTCGCCGCCGCATCCGTCGGCTCGCTCAACATGATCTCGGTCGCCTTCGCCGTGTTGTTCATCGGCATCGGCGTCGATTTCGGCATCCAGTTCAGCATGCGCTATCGCGCCGAGCTGTTCCATGTCACCGGCGGCATCGCCCCCGACGACCGTGGCGCGGCCCATGCCGAGGCGATCCAGCGCACCGGCCATGGCATCGGCGCCCCGCTCGGCCTCGCCGCGCTCGCCACCTGTGCCGGTTTCTTCTCGTTCCTGCCGACCGATTACCAGGGCGTCTCCGAACTGGGGCTGATCGCCGGGACCAGCATGATCATCGCGCTCGTCGCCAATCTCACCATCCTGCCGGCGTTGCTGACCGTGCTGCCGATGGGTCGCGGCACCCCCGAGGCGGCGGGCTTCGCCTGGGCCGCACCGCTCGATGCGGCGATTTCGCGGCGGGCCAAGCTGATCGTCGTCCTGGCCTTGGTCGTCGGCGGTGTTGCCGTCGCCTGCATCCCCTGGGCGCGCTTCGATGCCGATCCCCTCGATCTCAAGGACCCGCACAAGGAATCGGTGTCGACGGCGCTGGAATTGACGCGCGATCCGGTCAATTCGCCCTATACGATCGAGCTGCTGCGACCGAACCAGGCCGCGGCCGACGCCCTTGCCAAGCGCCTCGCCACCCTGCCGGAGGTCAAGCAGGCGCTGACCCTGAGCAGCCTGGTGCCCGACGACCAGGCGGCCAAGCTCGACATTCTCGGCACCACCCAGCTCCTGCTCGGCCCGATCGTCGCACATCTCGTCACCCTGCCGCCGCCCAATGCCGCGCAGGAGCAGGCGGCCGTCACCGGCTTCAACGCGCATCTCCACAAAATCCTGGCCGGCCCCAAGGGCAGCGCGCTCGGTCCCGCCGCCCATGCGATGGCCGCCGCGCTCGACCGGTTCGCCGCCCTGCCCGACGCGACCGCCAAGCTCCCGGTTCTGCGCAAGGCCCTCATCGGCGGCTTCGAAGCGCGCATCGACAGCCTGCGCGAGGCCCTGCAGGCGACGCCGGTCGATCTCAAGACCATGCCGGCCGAGGTGCGCTCGGACTGGGAGGTCGCGGATGGCCGCGCGCGGATTTCCGTCTTCCCGTCGGGCGACATGCATGACGAGGAGCAGCTCGGGCGCTTCGTCGCCGCGGTGCGCGCGGTGGCGCCCGACGCGAGCGGGGCCCCGGTGACCATCCTCGAATCCGGCAATACGGTCAGCCATGCCTTCCTGACCGCGTCGCTGCTGGCATTGGCGACGATCACGGTGCTGCTGGCGATCACCCTGCGCCGCCTCAAGGATCTGGTCGTCGTGATCCTGCCGCTGGTGCTCGCGGGGCTCTATTCGCTGTTGACCTGCGTCGCCATCGGCCTGGCCTTCAACTACGCCAACGTCATCGCGGTGCCGCTGCTGATGGGCATCGGCGTCGCCTTCGACATCTATTTCCTGATGGTGTGGCGGCGTGACGGCTACCACCGGCCGCATCTGCTGCAGAGCTCGACCGCCCGCGCCGTGGTGTTCAGCGCCTGCACCACCGCCTCGGCCTTCGGCAGCCTCAGCCTGTCGCACCATGTCGGCACGGCGAGCATGGGCATCCTGCTGGTGATGACCCTAGGCTATGTCCTGGTCTGCACCCTGATCGTGCAGCCGGCGCTGATGACGGTGCTGAGCAAGAAATCGCCGGATTAACGCGCCGCCTCCCCGCACCCGTCATTCCCGCGCAGGCGGGAATCCATCCCCGTGCAAGAGCGGGACGGGCGCAGGCATGGATCCGCGCCTCCGCAGGGATGACGGCGTTTAGGCGCCGCAGGCGAATTGCGATCGGACCTTAAGGTTCCGGATTGTTGTTGGTCTTGGCCTTGAGCGCGTCGAGCAGGCCCTGGTAACCGTCGCGGTCGATGACGGCGGAAAATTCCGAGCGGCGGGTCGCGAGTTCGCTGATCGAGCCGGTCAGGAACACGTCGACGATCTGCCACGGCGCGCCGGGGCGCTGGCGGACCAGGTAGTTGAGCGTCACGGCCGGCGCCGTCTGCTGCACCAGACGCGTCATCACCAGCATGCCGTTGGCGATCGGCAGCGAATTGTCGGTGACGAAGCTCTCGCCGCTATAGCCGTCGAAGCGGCGGGCATAGGTCGACACCACGAACTTGCTGAACGCCTCACTCACCGCATTGCGCTGATCGTCGGTCCAGTCCGACCATGAGGCGCCGGCAACGATCTTGGTCATGGTCGGCAGATCGAACACCCGTCGGATCACCGGGTCGAGCTTGGCGTAGCGGCCGTCATAGCCGAGCGCATCGGCGTGCTTCATCACATCGATCAGCGCGGCGCACAGTCCTTCCACGACCTGAACCGGGGTCTGCTGTGCGGCATCCGTCGGCGCGGCGGCGTCGCCGGCCGGTTGAGCTGCCCCCGCGGGTGTCGCCATCAACAGCATCAGGGCGCACAACGCCGCGGATGTACTTTTCACCATATTCGCCAGACTTCCCGCCACAAGGACATCACCGGAGCCCTGCTCGAAGGTGCGTCCGGGAGGTTGGTTTCACGTCGATTTAGAGGCTCAGGCGCGTGCTGGCAACTGCGCATCGCTGCGACCGAGGGCCGCGAGGGCCGTGGCCGTGATGTGGCGCGCCGTCAGACCCGCCTCATCGTACTGCACGTTCGGCGCCTCGTGTTCGATGAAGCGATCCGGAAGCACCATCGGCCGTACCTTGAGACCGTGGTCGAGCAGCCCCGACTCGGCGAGGAAATGCAGCACTTGCGTGCTGAACCCACCAATCGACCCTTCCTCAACAGTTATGAGGACTTCGTGTTCCCTGGCGAGACGCGTAATCAGGTCGGTATCGATCGGCTTGGCGAAGCGCATATCCGCAACCGTGGTCGACAGACCGAAGGTCGCCAGCTCGCTCGCGGCCTTCAGCGATTCCCGCAGACGGGTGCCGAGGCTGAGAATGGCGATCTTGGTGCCCTCGCAGACGATCCGGCCCTTGCCGATTTCCAGCGGCACGCCGCGCGCCGGAATATCGACCCCCTCGCCATCGCCGCGCGGATAGCGCACCGCCGACGGACCGTCATCGATCGCGACCTGGGTCGCGACCATATGGGTGAGCTCCGCCTCGTCCGACGGCGCCATGATGACGAAATGCGGCAGGCAACCGAGATAGGCGAGATCGAACGACCCGGCATGGGTCGCGCCGTCGGCGCCGACCAGACCGGCGCGATCGATCGCGAAGCGCACCGGCAGGCGCTGGATCGCGACGTCATGCACGACCTGGTCGTAGCCACGCTGCAGGAAGGTCGAATAGATCGCGCAGAACGGCTTCATGCCCTCGGTCGCGAGACCGGCGGCGAAGGTCACGGCGTGCTGCTCGGCGATGCCGACATCGAAGGTCCGGGACGGGAAGGCCTTGGCGAAGATGTTGACGCCGGTCCCCGACGGCATCGCCGCGGTGATGGCGACGATCTTCTCGTCGCGTTCGGCTTCCTTGACCAGGCTCTCGCCGAACACGTTCTGATAGGACGGCGCATTCGATTTCGGCTTCGACTGGGCGCCGGTGACGACGTCGAACTTGGAGACGCCGTGATACTTGTCGCCGGCGGCTTCCGCCGGCGCATAGCCGTGGCCCTTCTTGGTGACGACGTGGATCAGCACCGGGCCGGCATCCTCGGCATCGCGCACGTTCTTCAGCACGGGCAGCAGATGGTCGAGGTTATGACCGTCGATCGGGCCGACGTAATAGAAGCCGAGCTCCTCGAACAAAGTGCCGCCGGTGACGAAGCCGCGCGCCAGCTCCTCGGCGCGCTTGGCGGCAAGGTTGAGGCGCTTGGGCAGGAACTTGGCGAACTCGGCCGCGGTGTGGCGCAGGCCAAGATCGGTCTTCGACGAGGCCGCTCGTGACAACGCGGCACTGACCGCGCCGACCGGCGGCGCGATCGACATGTCGTTGTCGTTGAGGATGACGATCAGTCGCGTCGCGTGCATCGCGCCGGCGTTGTTCATCGCCTCATAGGCCATGCCCGCGCTCATCGAGCCGTCGCCGATGACCGCGATGACGTTGTTGCGGCGGCCCTGCAAGTCGCGTCCGACCGCCATGCCGAGGCCCGCCGAAATCGACGTCGAGGAATGCGCGGCGCCGAAGGGGTCGTAGATGCTCTCGCTGCGCTTGGTGAAGCCCGAAAGCCCTCCCCCCTGGCGCAGGGTGCGAATCCGGTCGCGGCGACCGGTGATGATCTTGTGCGGATAGGCCTGATGACCGACATCCCAGATCAGCCGGTCGTCGGGCGTATTGAACACGTAGTGAATGGCCGCCGTCAGCTCGACGACGCCAAGGCCGGAGCCGAGATGGCCGCCGGTGATGGACACGGCCTCGATGGTCTCGCGGCGCAGTTCGTCGGCGAACTGACGAAGATCCGATTCC
>CAIUCF010000386.1 GCA_903897565.1 uncultured Rhodospirillales bacterium
CGAACAGCAGCGCCTCGATCAGACGCAAGGCCTCCTCGGCGGTATGTTCGGCCTCGACCGGCGCGGTCTCGTCGATCATGCCCGCCCCTCTGCCGCGCGACGCAACAGGATCGGCCCGAAATTCTGCTCCTGGCGGAGATCGAGTCGGCCAAGCTTGGCGAGTTCCAAACTCGCCGCGAAGGTCGCCGCCAGGATCGAGCGCCCGAGCGGGCCCTCGCGCCATTGCGGCGGCAGAAAGCTCTCGAGATGGCGCCACTCGATCGCCCTGCCGATCAGCTTCGAGAGCCGCTCGATGGCGTCGTCGACGGAATAGAACACCGGGGCGCTGACGTGGAGCACCGGCGTCTCGTCCCGCGACATCAAGGCGCCGTAGGCGGTCAGGAACTCGTGGAGGCTGAGCGATACCGCGACTTTCGTGGTCGCCGCCAGGCCCTCCGGCGCGCCGCGAGCGAAGACGTCGCGTCCGAGTTGCGGCCGCAGTTGCAGCGCCTGCCCGACGTCCTGCATCGCCGCGAGGCGTTCGAGCCGAAATTGCAGTACGGAAGCCAGCTCGGCGCCGCTCGGCTCGTCATCGGCGGGAGGGTCCGGCAACAGCAGCCGGGATTTCAGATAGGCGAGCCAGGCCGCCATCACCAGATAATCTGCCGCCAGTTCGAGGCGGAGGCGATGCGCCTCGAGAACGAAGGCCAGATATTGCTCGGCGAGCGCAAGGATCGAGATGCATTTGAGGTCGACCTTCTGCTCCCGCGCCAGCGCCAGCAACATGCCGATCGGTCCCTCGAAGCCGTCGAGCGCCAGGATCAGCTCGGCTTCAGGAGCGATTGTGTCGAAAGCGTCCTGGTCGGCGCTCATCCCGCCCCCGAGAGCCTGGCGAGAAGATGGAACAGCCATTCCGCCGGACCGCCGACGAGGATGGCGAAAAGGTCCCAATTCTGCCCGAACTGCGCGCCGATCACGCGCGGCAGAAAGATGATCGCCAGCACGATCAGGATCCCGGCGCCTTCGAGCGCCGCGAGTTTGACGGCCAGCGGCTTCGGCGAAATCGCCACCAGGATCCGTCCGCCATCGAGCGGTGGAATCGGCAGCATGTTCAGCACCGCGAGCCAGACATTGATCTCAGCCGAATTATACAGGTTCTGGATGATCCAGGCGGTCCCGGCGCTGACGGTTGCCGGGATCAGATGCATCGCCAGCATCGAGAGGAAGGCCAGCACCACATTGATGCCCGGTCCCGCGATCGCGACGGCGACCGTCGCGGGCCGCGGATGCTTGAACGCCCGGAAATTGACCGGCACGGGCTTGGCATAGCCGAACAGCAGGCCACCGCCGGGGAGCAGCAGACAAAGCGCCGGGAGCAGGATTGTTCCGAATGGATCGATATGCTTCAGCGGGTTCAAGGTCACGCGTCCGAGGCGCGACGCGGTCATATCCCCGAACAGGCGCGCGACATAGCCATGCGCGGCTTCATGCATCGTCACCGCAAAGATCACGGGGAGAATCCAGACCGTGAGATTGGTGACCATCCCACCGATTTCGCTCATGGTCCCCGGCTTTCGGTTGCGCCGAGCAGGCGGGAGAGTTCATCGAGAAGTGCGGCGGTATCAGCGGGCTTGGGCGGTTCCCGCAGGGACAGCGCCGCATTCCAGCGCCGCGCCGCCGCGGCCGAGAGCCGGGACGCCGCCGCAGCGATCTCCGCCATCTCATCCATCACGCCGTTGCAATGCAGTACGACATCGCAGCCGGCGGCGAGCGCGTCGCGGGTGCGTGCTGCGAAACTACCGCCGAGCGCCTTCATGCTGAGGTCATCGCTCATCAACACGCCGTCGAAGCCGATGGCGCCGCGGATGATCGTGTCGATGACTTTCGGACTTAAGGTCGCGACCCGGTCGTCCCAGGCGGTGTAGACGACATGCGCGGTCATCGCGAATGGCATGTCGGCTAGGGCGCAGAAGGGCGGCAGGTCCCGAGCAGCGAGACTTTCCGCGCTCGCCGTCACGACCGGACAAGTGAGATGGCTGTCCGCTGTGGCGCGACCATGGCCGGGGATATGCTTGATCACCGGCAGCACGCCGCCCGCCATCAGCCCTTCGCCCATCGCGCGGCCGAGTTCGGCGACGAGGTCGAGATCGGTGCCGAAGGCACGATCGCCGATGATGTCATGGGCGCCGGGCACAGGTATGTCGAGCACGGGCGCGCAATCGACGTCGATGCCGAGCGCGGCGAGATCGGCCGCGATCAGTCGCGCATTGATCCACACCGCCCGGCGTGCAGCTTCGCGATCGCCGTCAGCGAGAGCGGCCAAGGTTGCAGCAGCGGGCGCCGCCCGCCAGAGTGGCGGCTTCAACCGCTGCACCCGTCCGCCTTCCTGATCGATCAGGATCGGCGCGTCGCGACGAACGCAAGCGCGGAGATCCGCCGTCAGCGCCCGAATTTGCTCCGGTGTCGCGCAGTTGCGCTGAAACAGGATGAAGCCTGCCGGATCGGCGTCGCGGAAGAACGCCCGCTCGGCGTCACTCAGGCTCAGCCCCGCGCAGCCGAAAATGACCGCGCGCGGCACCGACTCAAGGCTGTTTGACAATGATGCACCCGATCCCGGACTGCTTGAGCACGGCGCAGCGCTTCACCGCATCGGCGCGGGTATCGATCGGGCCAGCCTGGATGCGATAGAAAATCCCGCGATCGCCGAGGTCGACGCGCACGCCGAACGCCTTGAGATCGCCAAGCACATCCATATGGGCAGCCTTGAGGCGGGCCCATTCCTTATGCGCCGAACCGATATCCTTGGTCGCGGCGATCTGGATGCGCAGCGGCCCGCCCCCCGCGGCAGCGACCTGTTTTGGCGCTTTGACGACCGGGGCGGCCGGCTTCGGCGGCGGCGGCGGCGGTGCTGCTGCGGCAGGCGTGCTCTCCGTCGGCGGGGCAGCAATCGGTGCGAGCGTGCTCTGGGCTGGCGCCGCGACCGGCGCCGAGGCGATGGCTGTCGTCGGCGCCGCACTGGGCGCGATACTCGCGGCGGTGGAGAGAGCCGCGGCCGTCGCAGACGGCGCGGCACCGGCGGTAGATGTGGGTGCCGGCACGGCTGTCGCGGCGACGACCGGCGGCGGCACGACCTCGGGAGCCGGCTGCGGCTTCGTCATCGGCTGCTCGGGACCGGGCAGCAATTGTTCGACCTTGGCGCCGCTGCCGGCATTGACGCTGTAGACCGGGGTATCGCCGTCCTCGCTGACGCCGCCGGGATTATCCGGCTTGGATTTCATCGCCGTCTGATCGGCCTTGATCAGTGGGACGCCACCGCCGGAGACAGCGCTCTTGCCCTTGGAATACGCCAGCCACAGGCCACCGGCCGCTACGGCCATGAAGGCGAGCGCAAGGCCGAGCCGCGTGAATCCGACGCGAAAACCGCTACGATCGCCGAAATTCCAGGAATCCGGTGCGCGATCCGGCTCGGACGTGGCAAAGGGCCGATCGGCGGGATCGATGCGAAAACCGCCTCCCCCCTGATCGACCGGTTCACGGTCGCTTCCCGGCTCGTCCCGAAACAGGCCTGGACCCATCAGCGCAACTCCATCACCGGCTCGACGCCGAAAACCTCCAATCCCGACGCGATCACCAAAGCCACCGACTTGACCAGCGCCAGCCGCGCCAGGGTGAGTTCCGGCTGATCCGCCAGGATGAAGCGTAGGGTCGCATCATCCTTGCCCTTGTTCCAGAGGCCATGAAAGCCGCTCGCTACCTCGGCCAGGAAAAATGCGAGGCGATGCGGCTCATGGGCCTCCGCCGCAGCCTCGACCACGCGCGGCCACGTCGCCAGCAGCCGGATCAGCGCGATCTCCACGGGATCGGACAGGCGCGACAGATCCGCGGCTGCGATTTCCGCCGCCGTCGCCTCGGCATGGCGCAGCACCGACTGGACTCGGGCGTGGGCGTACTGCACGTACCACACGGGGTTATCGCGCGATTGCTCGACGACCTTGGCGAAATCGAAATCGAGGGTCTGGTCGTTGCGCCGCGTCAGCATCATGAAGCGGACATTGTCCTTGCCGACCTCTTCCACGACGTCGCGCAGAGTGACGAAGGAGCCGGACCGCTTCGACATCTTTACCGGCTGGCCCTGATCGTAGAGATGCACGAGTTGGCAGATCTTGGCGTCGAGGCTGGCGCGCCCCTGCGAGATCGCCGTGACGGCCGCCTGCATGCGCTTGACGTAGCCGCCGTGATCGGCGCCCAGCACGTCGACGAGCAACGGATAGCCGCGCTCGACCTTGTCGAAATGATAGGCGATGTCGGCGGCGAAATACGTCCAGGAACCATCGGACTTGCGCAGCGGCCGATCGACATCGTCGCCGAAACTGGTCGCCCGGAACAAGGTCTGCGGCCGCGGCTCCCAATCTTCGGGAGTCTTGCCCTTGGGCGGCTCCAGCACGCCGACATAGATCAGATCGTTGGCTTCGAGCGTCGCCAGGGCGCGGTCGACGGCGCCGCTGCGGTGGAGATCCCGCTCGGAACTGAAAACGTCATGAGAGACGCCGAGGACGCGCAGATCCTCCTTGATCAACAGCAGCATCGCCGCGATCGCGAAATCGCGGATCGGCGGCAGCCAAACCGACTCGTCCTCCGACAGCCACTTGTCGCCATCGCGCGCCGCCAGATCGGCGCCCACGGCTTTGAGATAGTCGCCGGGATAGAGACCGGCCGGGATCGTCCCGATCTCCTCGCCGAGTGCTTCGCGGTAGCGCAGGAAGGCCGAGCGTGCGAGGACGTCTACCTGAGCGCCGGCATCGTTGACATAGTACTCGCGGCAGACATCGAACCCTGCCTTGACCAGCAGGCTCGCCAGCACGTCGCCGAATACCGCCCCGCGGGCGTGGCCGACATGCATCGGCCCGGTCGGATTGGCCGAGACGTATTCGACATTGATGCGGCGCTGCCGCCCGACAGTCGAATCGCCGTAGCCGGTGCCGGCTGCGAGGATGTCACGCAACCGCGCCTGCCAGAAACTGTCGGCAAGCCGCCAATTGAGGAAACCCGGCCCGGCGACCGACGCCTCGGTGATCTCGGGATGGCCGCGCAACTCGCCGGCGAGGAGTTCAGCCAGCTGTCGCGGCGGAATGCCGGCACTCCGGGTCAGCACCATCGCGGCATTGGTCGACATGTCGCCGTGGCTCGCATCGCGCGGCGGCTCGACCGTCACCTTGGAGAAATCAAGTCCGTCGGGAAGCTTGCCGGCAGCCACGAGCCGGCCGAGCGCGGCCGCGATTTCGGCATCGAAATAGGTATAGGAATTCATGGCCTGCTGGCCGCTCGCTTTCAAGTCAATCACACGGTCCTGCTTAAGGGTGTTGACGCAAGACGTCCACAGTCTTGACCGTCTGCAACCCGCAGCCCCGGTGCGACCGTTATGCCAACGGCACGAAACTATCGGCGCGGGCGACCATCCAGGCGTGCTGGAAGCGCGGATCCGGGGTGCCGTCGAGCAGTTCGCCGGGACGCAGCGACGGGTAGAGCTGGTCGAAGTTCTTGACCATCTCGTCCGACACCCGGCGCGAGATGTGATGAGGCTGCAGCTCGCCGGGATGGCGCAGGCCTGCCGCGGCGATGAGCTCCGACAAGGCCGTCAAGGTCGCGCGGTGGAAATGCTCGACGCGCGGCGCTTTGTCCTCGACGACCAATGCGCGCTGTCGCGCCGGATCCTGGGTCGTGACCCCGACGGGGCAGCGGTCGTTGTGGCAATGCTGCGACTGAATGCATCCCAGCGCGAACATGAAGGCGCGCGCCGAATTGCACCAGTCCGCGCCGAGCGCCATGACGCGGGCGATATCGAAGGCGGTCGCGATCTTGCCGCTGACCCCGATGCGGATGCGGCTACGGAGATTGAGGCCTACGAGCGCGTTATGGACGAAGACCAGGCCGTCGCGCAGCGGCATGCCGACATGATCGGCGAATTCAAGCGGCGCCGCGCCGGTTCCGCCCTCGGCGCCGTCGACGACAATGAAATCAGGGTAGATTCCGGTCGTCAGCATCGCCTTGCAGATCGCCAGAAACTCCCACGGATGGCCGATGCAGAGTTTGAAACCGACGGGCTTGCCCTGGCAGAGGAGGCGAAGCTGGGCGATGAACTGCATCATTTCGATCGGGGTCGAAAATGCCGAATGCCGGGCGGGGGAGACGCAATCCTCGCCGATGGCAACGCCACGCGTCGCCGCGATCTCGGGCGTGACCTTGGCGGCTGGCAGCACGCCGCCATGGCCGGGCTTGGCGCCCTGCGACAGCTTGATTTCGATCATCTTGATCTGCGGTTCGGCCGCGACCGCCGTGAAGCGCTCGGCCGAGAAACTGCCGTCGGGGTTACGGCAGCCGAAATAGCCGCTGCCGATCTCCCAGATGATGTCGCCGCCATATTCCCGATGATAGGGGCTGAAGCTGCCCTCACCGGTGTCATGGGCGAAGCCGCCCTGTTTCGCGCCCTTGTTGAGCGCGCGGATCGCCGGCGCACTGAGGGCCCCGAAGCTCATTGCCGAGATATTGAGGATCGAAGCCGAATACGGGTGGGCGCAATCGGGCCCGCCGATCGTGACACGGAAGGCGTCGGAATTGGGCTCGACCGGGGCAATCGAATGGGTCAGCCACTCATAGGATTCGCTGTAGACATCGAGCTCGGTGCCAAACGGGCGCTTGTCGGAAACACCCTTCGCGCGTTGATAGACCAGCGAGCGTTTGCGCCGGGAAAACGGCGTCCCATCGGTCTCGCTCTCCAGAAAATACTGGCGGATTTCCGGCCTCATCTCCTCGAGCAGGAAGCGCAACCAGCCGGCGATCGGATAATTGCGCAGGATGCTGTGATTGGACTGCCGGAGGTCCCAGAACCCGATCGCACTCAACGCGAGGCCAACCAGGAACACCCACCAGAACAGCGGCTCGGCGAACGCGACGAAGAACGACACCACGGTAATCGCGACGGCGGCCGTCAGGCTGCCGAATTGCCGGGTGAAGGCAAGCCGCAGCAATGTCTTGAAGGGGATATCGCGCCGGTTCGGATCGAGAAGGCGGTCGAACGTCGTCATGTTGAACCCTTTTTCACTTTTCTTGGGCGCGGCCCGAACGATCTCAGGCTATACCGGCATGGTGACAATTTGCGGAGCGCCGTCACGCCGAGCGCGACAGCGGCAGCTTGGTGCCTGCGACCGCCCGCTCCTGCAGCACTTCGCGGCGGAAGCGGACGAGCCGCGCAGGCCGCCCGCCAGTCCCGGCGACGATCTCGCCCGTCTCCTCGACCAATCGCTGCTGCTCGATGAACCGGCGGAAATTCTGCTTGTGGAGCCGGCGACCCGCCAACGCCTCGACGGCCCGCTGCAGTTGCGACAGGGTGAAACTGTTCGGCATCAACTCGAATACGACCGGGCGGTATTTGCTCTTGGCGCGCAACCGCGCGATCCCGGTCGCGAGGATGCGGCGATGGTCATGCATCATCGCCTCGCCGGGGACGAATTCGGCGGCGCCCGCCGCGCGGTCCTCGGCCCGCGCCGCCTCCGGTACCAGACCGGCCTCATACAGCAGTTCAAACCGTTGCAGCACCAGTTCTTCGTTCCAGTGGCGCTCGGTTTCGGTAAAGGTGCCGCTGATCCGCTGTTCGCGCAGACGCGCCTGGCCGAGGCTCCGCTCCGCGGCCGCCCAGGCCCGCAGGCGTGGTAGTATGACCTCCCGCACCAGGGCGTTGGGCCCTTGGCGCCAATCTTCCCAGGGGAAGTAGCGATACCAGTTGCTCCAGCCCGATTCGGCGGTGCCGATCTCAGCCGCTTCGCGGGCGAGCGCGAGATAGCTGAGCGAAATCAATCTCGTCGCTGCGGTGGTCTGCAGCCGATCGCGATCGGCGAAGGTGTAGAGCTGCTCGACATAACCGAGCTTCTGCCGGGTCTGCCGCTCGACCCAGGCGCGCAACCCGAGTTCCAGGGTTCTGTGTCCCGACTCGAGCGGCCCGGAAGGCAGCGCCGTGCCATCGCCGACGACCAGGACGCGCGGTTCGTCATCCGTTACCGCGACGATGACGGCGCTCAGTTCGAGCCCGACAGGCTCAAAACTCGGATCTCGGATAGACATCTCGGACCGGGAAAACCTGTTTCGAAAGCAATGATGAAGAAATGATCCACGGTGATCAGGCTTATAGGATGAACCTGTTCACGTGAGAATGCATGAACCGAATTCTTGACAGAATGGTCAAGGGGTCTCATGTTCCCGGCACTGTTCACCGACGCCAGAGCGCTCATGCTTAGCCCCTGTACCCGACGACGTTCCTCACCGCGATACGGCATGCCCGTTGTCGCGCGTGTCGATGCCGGTCGTGTCCGGGCTGGGAGCCTCAGATAGTTCCCGTTGGCCCGGAGTTCGGCAGGCCTGTCCTGTCGTTATTCCCCCGAGGAACTACCCTGTGATCCAGATTATCGAAGAGCGGCCCGGCGACGCTGCGGCCATCGAACAGCTCCTGAACAGTGCCTTCGGCCCGAAGCGGAAACGTAAGATCTCGTATCGATACCGGCTGCGGCTGCCGCCGGTACCGGGGCTATCCTTTATCGCCGAAGACAACGGCGTGATCGCCGGCACGATCCGCCACTGGCCGATCCTGATCACCGCGCCCGACCGGTCGCAGCGCCCGGCCCTGCTACTCGGGCCGCTTGCCGTATCGAGTAATTATCGCGGCCATGGCCTGGGCGCCTTGTTGATGAACCGGGGCCTCGAGCAAGCACGGGCGATGGGCCACGAATTGATCATTCTTGTCGGCGATCTGCCGTACTACGCACGGTTCGGTTTCGTTCCGGCGAGCGAATTCGGGATTACCATGCCTTACGAACGCCCGGAACGGGTTCTGGCCCTGGCCTTGAACGCGGCGGCTCGGGTGCCCCAAGGCGTGATCCGCCACGCCGACACGCCCGCGGCCGGAAACAGCCTGACCGCGGCCTAGGGCCGAGCGGCGGTCAGCTCGGCCGGCTGCCGCCGGGGACCTGATCGCCTTGAGTCAGGTCATTCTCCGACAAGACACGATTGCGCCCGGACTGCTTAGCCTTATAGAGGGCAGCATCGGCGCGCTCGATAAACACCGTCACCGGCTCTCCCAGCCGATACGAGGAGACGCCGATCGACATCGTGACATTGCCGAGCGTCTCCTTGGTCCCCTTCTTCACAAGGGTCTTGGAGGCGACGGCACTGCGCAATTGCTCGGCCACCAGAAGCGCGTCGGCGACCTGCGTCTCGGGCAGGAGGATCGCGAATTCCTCGCCCCCGTAGCGCACCGCATGGTCGGTCGCCTTCACGCCTTCCATCAGGCTTCGCGCCACGAGACGCAGCACCATGTCGCCGAATTGGTGACCGAAGCTGTCGTTGAAACGCTTGAAATGATCGATGTCGAGCATCATCAGCGATAATTCGCCGCCATGCTCCATCGCCGCCTGCACGGACTGCTTCATCTGGTAATCGAACATCTTGCGATTACCGATTCCGGTCAGCGGATCGGTCATGGCCTCGCGGCTTGCCGATTCCACCATCTTGCGCAACTCACCGATTTCGGCGGTCGACTGCGACAGCTGCTTTTCCAGAAGGTCGCTGCGATCGATCATCGAGCGGGTCTCGCCGATGACGCGGGTCACAACTTCACGCACCAGGGCGGCGCTGGCGCCGCCATCGAGTTTTGCCGCCGTCTCGCCAAGGACTTCGCCATAGCTGCGCGCGTCTTGATTCGCGCTGTCCAGCATGCCGATGGCATCGGAAACGGCAGATTCGATCTTGGTCGATATCTGACGCAGGGTGACGGCCTGACGCTCGAGGCCGAAGAAGCGATTATAGAGATCGGCACAAACGTCGGGAGAAAACTCCTGTCGATTCGAGATCAGGATATCCATCGCACGCCTGAGACTCGGCAGCTCGCCTGCGTGGTAATGGTACCAAACCGTGAAATTCTCTGGCGTCGGCGCGATGTCCAGCCGATCCATCTGGTCCCGGGCCGCGTCGGCAAACCGACGAGAGCGCGCCACTACCGCGTCCATCAGAAGCTCCCCCGGGCGAGCAATTCAGCAGCCCTGGCTGCAGGCACTGGCCGCGAAAAATAATATCCCTGGGCGAAATCGCAACCCAGTTCATGAAGGCGCTGAACCTCGGCTTGCGCCTCGACACCTTCGGCGACAATTTTTAGGCCAAGGTCGTGGCCGAGTTCGATGATCGATCGGACAAGGCGCAGCGCTTCTGGCGCGGAGAGCATACGGGACACGAAGGAGCGATCAATCTTCAAAACGTCGAGGGGGAATCGGTGCAGGTAACTCAACGATGAATACCCAGTGCCGAAATCGTCAAGCTGTAATTGAATACCGCGGGCGCGCAATGAATCCAGAACCCCGACCATCGCTTCAGGGTCGCTCATCAGGACGCTCTCCGTAATTTCGAGTTTGATTCGACCGCGATCGATATTGAGGTGATCCAGCAAAGCATGGAGGCGCGCGATGCTGGCCCGGTCGGAAATCTGCCGCGCCGACAGATTGACGGAGATCGAGAACGCGTCATGGGCAATCCCCTGCCCGACCCATTCCTTGATCCGCGCCGCCGCCGTCTCGATCGCGAACAAGCCGAGCGAGCCGATCAGCCCCGCCTCTTCGGCGATCGGGATGAACTGCACCGGAGAGATCAAGCCGAGCTGCGGATGATTCCAGCGCATCAGGCTCTCGAACGCGGCGATGCGGTATCCGCCATCGGCCCCGAGTTCCACGATCGGCTGGTACTCGAAGAAGATCTGCCCGAGCCGCTCGGCGTTGGTGAGCTCTTTCGCGAGCCGGCGGCGGAGTTGCGTCTCGCTCAGCAGCACGTCGTCGAACAACTCGACGCGACCACCGCCTAAGAGTTTTGCCCGATCGAGCGCCAGCCGAGCGTTCCGCATCAGGTCGGCACCGCACACGGCATCACCCAGGGTCGGCGTCGCGATCCCTATCGACAGCGTGATCGGCAGTTCGACATCGCCGAGCGCGTAGGGCTCGCTCAACTCCATGAACATCGCCTCGACGATCGACCGCGTGACCTCGTGATCGGCAACGTTCTGGAACCAGATCGCGAACTCATCGCCGCCGAGATGGCAAAGCGCGTCGTTGGGCTCGACCCGGGTCGCCAGACGACGCGCGATCGCGACCAGGAGTGCGTCACCGGCGCCGGTTCCGAGATTATCGTTGACCCGGCGAAACTGATCGACATCGAACAAGGCGACCGCCTTGCCTTGGATCGAAGTGGCATCGTTGCGGGTCTCGACGATGTGATTGAAGAAGGCGCGGTTGTTGACCCCGGTCAGGCGATCCTCATAGGCGGCGTTGAGGAGGTTGATCTCGTAGGTCTTGCGCAACGTGATGTCGGATTGCGACCCGGCCATCTGGACCGGCTCTCCATCCTTGTTGCGCAACGCGATCCCGCGGCACTGCATCCAGCAATAATGGCCGTCGCCATGGCGAATTCTGTACTCGGAGTCGAGCTGGCGGGTCTCGCCGCGGAGATGCGCCGCAATCTCCTCGCGCAGGCGATCGCAATCGTCGGGATGGACACGGCTGAGCCAATCCTCAAGAGAATTCAGCGTCTTGTCCGGATCGGCGCCGACGATCTCCTTCCATCGCGACGAGTAATAGACCGTGCCGGCGGGAATACTCCAATCCCAGATGCCGTCATTCGACGCCCGCGAGATCAAGGCGTAGCGCACCTCACTCGCCAACAGCGCCGCTTCCGCCTCTTTGCGATCGGAAATGTCGTAGAATCCGCTGAGAATCGCTTCCTTGCCGTCGAAGGTGATGGCTCGCTCGGCGACGAGGGCCCAGAAGCTGGAACCGTCGGCATGCCACATCTCGACTTCCTGATTGTCGATCTCGCCGTAGCGGCGGACCAGATCGTGCAGGGTCTTCTGGTCGAGCGGATTGACGTAGAGTGTGTCGGCCGCCACCGGGTCGCGAAGGTCGCGCGAAAGCGGGAACTGCTCCGCCGCCCGGCGGTTCGAGAAGATGATGCGGCCATCCTCTGCACCGGTGAGGGTGACTGGAATCGGTAGCGCGTCGGCCAGGACATGAAAACGTTCGCGGCGAGCCGCAGTCTTGGGGCTGATTACGAGGCCGAGATCGCCGATCCGCGCACCGAGCAGGACGCCCGTCGCGATCGTCGTCAATGCGAGCGCCGCGGGAAGCGCGAATTCCGGCTGGTCGAGGTGGATTGTCAAGGCTCGCAATATCAGGAGGTGCGTCGTGACGACCGTACCGAACGCCAGCATCGCGCCGAACGCCTTGCCGAGCCAGCCGGTCATGATCGATGCGCTGGCGCGCAGCAGCGCACAGCCGAGAATAGCCGGCGTCACCGCGAGCGCCACCTCCGCGAGGCCGAGTCCGCCGATCCCGCCGCTTGCGAGGGGTAAAACAAAAAGTACATGGCCGCACGCCAGCGCGAGACCGGCGAGGCCGCCTAGAGCGACCGCGGTGCAGTATCGCCCGGAGGGGGCGGCAGCAAGTGTCCAGAACGACAACAGCGCAAGGCTGAGAGCACCGGCGTCATTGAACCACGCACCTGCGACGGGCAGACCGAACTCCGAGCTCACAACAAGCAACTGAATCGCCCAGAATCCGACCCCGCCGAGAATCCCCCGGATCACGCCGGGCGCTGCGCGCCACAACGTCTCCGGCGCAATATCGGACACGAGGGGGGAGTTTTCGCTCAAGGAGAGACCTGCCCATTGGCGGAAGCTTTCGAGGACTGCCGCGTAATTAGTTGACCGAACATCCGCTCTCCGACTCCGTCGTTGACGCTGACGAGGCCGAGGCCGCCGGCAGTGTGAATGCCATAGTCCCACCAGTACGTTGCCGAACCGTCAAGAAACGGCTCCCACCGGCAAAATTGGGAACAAAATAGAGCGAGTTTGTCCAGCCTCAACCCGATTTGGCCAAAGATGCCTGTGGCTCGGCGAAGACGCCGAGCGCAATTCCGAGCAGTTTCAGACGAATTGGCGAAATCAGGAGATCGTCGATCGCCAGACTCTGCAGGACAGGCCGCCGCAATATCAACGACGCAGCTGTAAATCCGCAGCGGACCCCGTGGACAGCGGAAGACTCGCCACTCACCACCAGCAAGTTGACATCGGGCGCGGAGAGCCAGGATGAACTCGAATCCGGATCAACGTGTCCATGCCCAGGGCTCAGATCCATCACGTTCACCACCGCCGCCCGGCAGACCGCTTCGCGCGTTCCCGCCGCATGCCAAGACGCGACCGCGGCGGCGGCGATGAAGCCGCCGACACAACCGGTTAGGACCGATTTGATTCCGGCGCGCAGAGACAGAGCCATGGCGGCGCTCTCAAGACCGCGCGGACAAGTCGCCCGGTCGGGCAACGACCGGCATATTGTCGATCAGCCGGGTCTTGCCGAGACGGGCGGCGACGAAGACGCGCGCAGGACCCGTCACGACCTCGACGGGGCGCAGCGTATCCGCCTCGCAGACCCGCAGATAATCGATGCTGCTGAAGCCCGCCGCCAGGAGTTGCGCCTTCCCTGCCTGCAGCAGAGCCGCAATGTCGACAGACGGCCGTCCGGCACTCTCGGCGATCTCGCGCAAGACCCGAGGCACGGTCGCCGCCCGGCTACGTTCCGCGGGAGTCAGATAGGCGTTCCGCGACGACAGCGCGAGCCCGTCGGCCTCGCGCACGGTCTCGACCCCGACGATTTCGGTCGCGATATCGAGGTCGGTCGCAACCCGACGAATCACCTGCAACTGCTGATAATCCTTCTCGCCGAAGAACGCCTGGCCGGCGCCGGTCTGCAGCAGAAGCTTGGTCACCACCGTCGCCACACCGGCGAAATGACCCGGACGGAATTCCCCGCACAACCCGTCACCAAGCTCCCGCACGGAGACTTCGGTGGCAAAACCCGGCGGGTACATGGCCTCGACGCTGGGCATCCACACCAGATCGGCGCCGGCATTGCGCAGCTTCTCGAGATCGCCGGCCTCGTCACGCGGATAGGCGGCGAAATCTTCGTTCGGGCCGAATTGCGTCGGGTTGACGAAAACGCTGACGACGACGCGATCGCAGGACTGCCGCGCCCGATCCAGCAACGTCAGGTGACCACGATGCAGCGCACCCATCGTCGGCACGATGCCGATCCGCAAGCGCTGGCTCGCCCAGGACTCGACGATTTCGCGCATCGCAGGCTTGCCACGAACGACTTCGCAAGGGGCGGCATTGCCCTCGCGACCGGTAGCGTTGGACCCGTCTAGACGCTGTTGGGACATGGACATTTCTTTTTCAAACTCTAGTGTCGTTCAGCGTTCTGGTCGAGGTGGCGGAAGCTCTTGCGAAGGCTCAAACCGAGAAGTCGGAGAGCCGTAGACGTCCGCTCTCTCCGATACCACCGCAGCGTCCGAATGACAAAACGATGTTTCGTGTGGCTGTCCAGAAGTGGAGCCCGCCCGGCTAGCTCCCGCCGCTGGTCGTAGCCTCAGACGCCGCGAGACGGGCCTGAAGCGCGGCGAGTTTCTCAGGCAGCGCTTCGGTGATGAGATCGATCGCGACGACCGTCGTGCTGGCATTGCCGGTCCTACCTGCCGGCAGCGGACCTCCGAGCGGACGCAGCACGTCTGAGGAGACATATCCTGTCGACCCATCGTTGAGGTCGATCGGCAGCCATCCGGGTTTCGCCGTCGACCCGGTCGCCACCGCCGGAGAGGTCAGGCGCTGGCCCCTGCGTAAACTGGCAATCCGCCGGGCCCTGGAATCGGGACGGTCATAGATCTCTCCGGCATCGGTGGCGAGGTAGGACCGTTCCGTCGCGAGGATCGCCGCCGCAAAGGCACCCGGGGCCACGGCGGGCGGCGTCCGCCCACCCTGTTGCTGCGCAAGCTGCGCAGCGAGTTGCTTTTCTCCGGCGCCGGCGACGTCGAGCGCGCCATGGGCTGCGCGAATCTCCGCGGCGGAGAGCACATCCGACCGGCATGCCGCAAGGGTTCCAAACGTTCCGACGAGTTCCGCCAAGGCGTCGTCGGCGGCCTGCGCCTGGGCACGAAGGCTTGTGATACCCGCTGGCGCCGTGGGTTTCGGCCCGGCTGTCGATGAGCCCGGATGGGGCGCGGCAGTGTAGGCGAGCGCGGCAGCCATAAAATCCTTATGCGACTGGTCACACGGATCTGCCTCGGCTACCGCCGGGGGCCTCGAGACCGCGGATCGCGCCCCGGTGTCCGGCGCCGCGCAATCCGCGAGGAGCGCGATCGCGCCAAGGCAGACAAACCCGACGGCAACCCGCAATTTCCCTGGCGTGGTCGGCGCAAGTATCCGGCGTCCGACGATGTCGCCGTCGCTCTTTTTCGCCTTATGCGCCATTTAAAAAATCCAATGTTAACGTTCCTGCGCCAGCTTCAAGTCTCGGTAGGCGGCAACGGAATCCCCCGGCATGGACGCTCCGCGCGCCTCACGATGGAGTGGAATTCCGCACCATGTTAGCCGCCGGCAACGTCTCGGTACAAGGATGCGCAAAATGGAAGTCGTCGAGTTGTCATTGGTCAGTGGACTCTCCGTCTACGTGAACCCGAGCCGTGTCGCGACCCTGGAAGCCTCAACGCCCGATGCGTCCGGCGAAACCACCCGGATCGTGTTCGCTGCCGATCACGTCGTCCTGGTTCGCGGTGACATCGATTCGGTCGCGTTCAGACTGTTCCCGTCGGGAATTCGCTGATCGGGTCCCCCGACCACGGCTTGCGCCGGGTCGGGAGTATCCCCGGAACCCTAGCTACTCTTTGGCGCTCTCGGCCGTCGCCAAGCGGCTCGCCGCGCTCGCCACCGCCCGCAGCGACGCCGTCACGATATTGCCGTGCATGCCGATCCCGTGCAGCGTGCCACCTTCCGGCGTCTTGACCTGCACATAAGCCGCCGCCTGGGCCGAGGCGCCGCTCGAGACGGCGTGCTCGCGGTAATCGGCCAATTTCACCTCGATCCCGAGATTGCGGGAAATCGCATCGACGAAGGCGTCGATCGGGCCGTTGCCCTCGCCCGTGATCTCGCGCTCGACGCCATGCCATTTTACCTGCGCCGTGATCTGGCGGCGGTCACTGGCATTGGCGACCGGCAACACGCGATCGTCGATCAGCTGCAGCGCCGCGTTCGGGCTGAGATAGGTCTCCTGGAACAGCTCCCAGATTGCGGCGGCCGAAGCCTCCTTGCCGGTGCGGTCGGTCATGTCCTGAACGATCTGGCTGAACTCGATCTGCAGCGGCCGCGGCAGGTCGAGGCCGTGATCGGCCTTGAGGATATAGGCGACGCCGCCCTTGCCAGACTGGCTGTTGATGCGGATCACCGCCTCGTAGCTGCGACCGATATCCTTGGGATCGATCGGCAGGTAGGGCACTTCCCAGATTTCGTCGTTGCGCTTGGCCAGCGCGTCGAAACCCTTCTTGATCGCGTCCTGATGCGAGCCCGAGAATGCCGTGAACACCAGGTCGCCGGCATAGGGATGGCGCGGATGCACCGGCAGCTGGTTGCAGTACTCGAAGGTGCGGACGATCTCGTTGATGTCGTCGATCGCCAGTTTCGGATCGACGCCCTGGGTCATCATGTTCAGGCCCAGGGTCACGACATCGACATTGCCGGTGCGCTCGCCATTGCCGAACAAAGTGCCCTCGACGCGGTCGGCGCCGGCCATCAGGCCCAGTTCGGCCGCGGCGACGCCGGTGCCGCGGTCGTTATGGGGATGCAGGCTCAGAATCAGGCTGTCGCGGTCGCGGACATGGCGGGCAAACCATTCGATCTGGTCGGCATAGATGTTCGGCGTCGCCATCTCGACCGTCGCCGGCAGGTTGACGATCATCCGCTTGGCGGGGGTCGGCTGCCAGACATCCATGACCGCCTCGCAGATGCGGACGGCATAATCCAGCTCGGTCCCGGTGAAGCTTTCCGGCGAATACTGGTAGGTGACCTCGGTCTCCGGCATCGCGGCGGCGTGGTCGCGGATCAACTCGGCGCCGCGCACGGCGATGTCGATGATGCCGTCGCGGTCCAGACCGAACACGACGCGGCGCTGCAGGGTCGAGGTCGAATTGTAGAGATGGACGATCGCCCGCTTGCAGCCCTTGATGGCTTCAAAGGTCTTGGCGATCAACTCCGGGCGCGATTGCGTCAGCACCTGGATGGTGACGTCGTCGGGGATCAGCTTCTCGTCGATCAACAGGCGCAGGAAATCGAAATCGGTCTGCGAGGCCGCAGGAAAACCGACCTCGATCTCCTTGAAACCCATCTTGACCAGCAGGTCGAACATCCGGCGCTTGCGATCGGGACCCATCGGCTCGATGAGCGCCTGGTTACCGTCGCGCAGATCGACGCTGCACCAGATCGGCGCCGTGGTGATGGTCCGCGACGGCCATTGGCGATCGGGCAAGTTGATCTGCGGGAAGGCGCGGTACTTGTGAATAGGCATGGCGGTCATGATGGCAGTCCTTGGTCTTGCATCCCGGGCCGGCGAGTTCAGAGGCGGCGCGACGGGAGAACGATAAAGTCGAAGCGGCAGCAGGCCGCCCGGTCAGGCCGGGCGACCGCTGATAAGTCGCAGCGCGCAAGGATCGACCCGAGACACGGAGACCGGCGAAATCTTGGATATCTGGGGATTCATGACAATATTACCAATCGCACGACAGACTCTGGAACGCAACAAAACGCCGGCAGCAGCTTAAGCGGCCGGGGTCATAAGTCGAAGCAGAGTGGTCCGAGCGATGAAAGTCATGGCTTGAACCTACCGAGGTCCATCCGGCGGGTCAAGCCGCCGATCTGCGCACGGTGTTCATCGCAGACCCGCCCTAGACGGGCGGGTCGAGCAGTTCCAGTCGGCGGCGGAGGCCGGAGAGGGTTTCGTCGTTGCCGAGCATCGACTGATAGACGATGTCGTAGCTCTTCATCGCCTCCGCCCAACGTTCGGCATTGGCGCCTTCGGGGATCTCGACGCTGTTGAAGCCGCAGCGGATCAGGAAGGTGTACTGGTCCGGCAGTGTATGCCCGGTCGCCCGCAACTCACCTTTGTAATGATGATGCTCGCGCAGGGTCCGCGCGATCGTATAGCCGCGGCCGTCGCGGAATTTCGGGAATTCGATCACGAACAGCGAGACCCGATCCACGAGATCGGCGAGATCGTCGGCCTGGGTGTCCGAGGGCACGAGCACGCCGAGCGGCGCGTTGCGCGTCAGCAGAGCGTCGCCATCGCGGCGCAGCCGTGCGAGCGAGACGATCGCAGGGGTCTCGAGCGGCAGGGCGTCGTCATCGCCGACGCGTGTCCAGGAATCGGCGACGATTTTGCCGAGCTCAATGAGCGGCATAGAGGGCCTCCTTGAACGGCGCGAGGCCGACGCGGTGGAAGGTGTCGATGAAGCGTTCACCCGCGCCGCGGATCTTCACATAGGTCGTGATGATCGTTTCGACGGCATCGACGACATCGTCATAGGAGAAGGACGGGCCGACGATCTGGCCGATCGCCGCCTCGGTGGTGGCCGAGCCGCCGAGCGTGATCTGGTAGAATTCCTCGCCCTTCTTGTCGACGCCGAGGATGCCGATATGGCCGACATGGTGGTGGCCGCAGGCGTTGATGCAGCCGGAGATGTTCAGGAAGATCTCGCCGATGTCATGCTGGCGCTCCAGATCGGCGAAGCGCTCGGAGATGCGCTGCGCCACCGGAATCGCGCGGGCGTTGGCGAGCGCGCAATAATCGAGGCCCGGGCAGGCGATGATATCGCTGATCAGACCGATATTCGGCGTTGCCAGACCGAGCGGCACCAGCGCCTGCCACAGCGCGTACAGCTCGTCCTTGCGGACATGCGGCAACACGAGGTTCTGGAC
>CAIUCF010000387.1 GCA_903897565.1 uncultured Rhodospirillales bacterium
AGAGACGCAAACGTTACAACCTCGCCACCGCTGGAGATTCCCTCGTGGCCCGGATACTGCCAGCCCAGTGCACCTCCCGGGTTTGCTTCCCAGTGGATCGCGTTGGTGGCCACGTCTGGATCGCGCCACAACTCCCGCCAGCGCTCCTGAAACTGATCTGCCAACAGCGATACCGACACGGACGCGTCGAAATCTGGCGGGGGCGCCGGCCGGCTTCCAAGGGAGAGAATTAGCTGGGGTAGCGCCGCCAATAGGAAAACCAAGGGGTGCCTGAACAGCAAGCTGAACGCGTTGGCGATGATTGCCGCGACGGTGCGGCGCTGTCCGACAACCATGTGCTACTCTGTTGCTTCGACTTGAGATTGCACAATACTACAACACTAAAGGCCGCCCGCAACCAAAATGAATTACCCGCCAACGCGGCTTAGCCGCGGCGCGGGGCCGCCGCCCCTGTCAAGCGCAAAATCCCCACATTCCGTTAAGAAATCCTCTTCCCCAAACCACATTTTGTGTCATCGTATGCCTCCGGGCCGCTACATACGGGTTTCGACCGCTATATCTGGTGATCGAAGCAGGGGGTAGGAAACAGCGGCCAACGGGGCGGTATCGAGATCAATAGGGGAGCTTGGAAGCGTATGCAGGTCGTCCGGCATTTTACCACGGAAGGTCAGGATCCCTACGCGGGGATCGAGTTCACCCTGGCCACCAGCGAAATCCGCAATCCGGACGGATCTGTGGTTTTCCATCTCGCCGATATCGAAGTGCCCAAGAGCTGGTCGCAGGTCGCCTGTGACATCCTGGCCCAGAAGTATTTCCGCAAGGCCGGCATCGCCGCGGCGCTGAAGCCGCTGAAAGAGGACAAGGTGCCCGTGTGGCTGCGCCGCCATGTCGCCGACGACAAGGCGCTGGCCGCGATGCCCAAGGAGAAGCGCTACGGCTCCGAGCGTTCGGCCAAGCAGGTGTTCGACCGCCTCGCCGGGACCTGGACCTATTGGGGTTGGAAGGGTGGCTATTTCGACACCGAAGCCGATGCCCGCGCCTTCCACGACGAATTACGCGCCATGCTGGCGCTGCAGATGGCCGCGCCGAACTCGCCGCAGTGGTTCAACACCGGCCTGCATTGGGCCTATGGCATCGATGGTCCGGCCCAGGGCCACTATTATGTCGACCCGGCCACCGGCGAGTTGGTCGCCTCGGCCAGCGCCTATGAGCATCCGCAGCCGCATGCCTGCTTCATCCAGTCGGTCGCCGACGACCTCGTCAACGAGGGCGGCATCATGGATTTGTGGGTGCGTGAAGCGCGCCTGTTCAAGTATGGCTCGGGCACCGGCTCGAACTTCTCCAAGCTGCGCGGCGACGGCGAGAAGCTGTCGGGCGGCGGCCGCTCCTCGGGGTTGATGAGCTTCCTCAAGATCGGCGATCGCGCCGCGGGCGCCATCAAGTCGGGCGGCACCACGCGCCGCGCCGCCAAGATGGTCTCGGTCGACATCGATCATCCGGATATCGAAGCCTATATCGACTGGAAGGCAGTCGAGGAGCAGAAGGTCGCGGCACTCGTCGCCGGCTCGCGCCTCGCCAACAAGCATCTCAACGACGTGCTGCAGGCCTGCGTCCAGGCGAAGCCGGATCTGGGCGATGATTGCTACGACCCGACCAAGAACGGCGCGCTGAAGCTCGCCCTCAAGGGCGCGCGCCGGGCGATGATCCCCGAGAACTATGTCCTGCGCGTCATCCAGACCGCGAAGATGGGCTACGACAAGATCGACTTCCGCGTCTACGACACCGATTGGGACAGCGAAGCCTATCTCACCGTCGCCGGCCAGAACTCCAACAACTCGGTCCGCGTCTCCAACGAGTTCATCGCCCAAGTGCTCGAAGACGGCGAATGGACACTGATCCGCCGCATCGACGGCAAGGTCCACAAGACGCTCAAGGCCCGCGACCTGTGGGACAAGATCGGCTTTGCCGCCTGGGCCTCGGCCGATCCCGGCCTGCAATACGACACCACGATCAACGAGTGGCACACCTGCCCGGCGAGCGGCCGCATCAATGCCTCGAACCCGTGCTCGGAATACATGTTCCTCGACGACACGGCCTGCAACCTCGCCTCGCTGAACCTGTTGACCTTCCGTCGCGACGACGGCAGCTTCGACACCCCTGCGTTCGAGCATGCCGTCCGCATCTGGACGATGGTGCTCGAGATCTCCGTGTTGATGGCGCAGTTCCCGTCCAAGGAAATCGCCCGCCTGTCCTATGAGTACCGCACCCTCGGCCTCGGCTACGCCAATCTCGGCGGCTTGCTGATGGCCAATGGTTTCGGCTACGACAGCGACGAGGGCCGCTCGCTCTGCGCCGCGATCAGCGCGGTGATGACGGGCGTCGCCTACAAGACCTCGGCCGAGATGGCCCGGGAACTCGGCCCGTTCCCCGGCTTCGCGCCGAACCGCGAGGCGATGCTGCGGGTCATCCGCAATCACCGCCGCGCTGCCTACAGCGCCCCGGCCTCGGAGTATGAGCAGCTCTCCATCCGGCCCCAGGGCCTGCACGGAACCGGCGTGCCCAAGCGCATCATCGAAGCGGCCCGCGAGAGCTGGGACACGGCGCTGGCCTTCGGCGAGCAGTGGGGCTTCCGCAACGCCCAAGTCAGCGTGCTGGCCCCCACGGGCACCATCGGCCTGCTCATGGACTGCGACACCACCGGCGTCGAGCCCGACTTCGCCCTGGTGAAGTTCAAGAAGCTGGCGGGGGGCGGCTACTTCAAGCTGGTGAACCGCGCCATCCCCGAGGCACTGGCCCGCCTGG
>CAIUCF010000388.1 GCA_903897565.1 uncultured Rhodospirillales bacterium
CCGTCGTCGCCAACGACCTTTTTCTCTCGCTCGCCGCGATGGACAAGACGCTAGGACCCTCGTCGCGGCGCGAGTTGGCGACCCGTGTGGACGGCCTCGACACCCGGGTGCGCGACGTTCTGCAGCGTCGAATCATCGACCCAGCGACGGACGGCGTTACGGCAGCGCTTGGCGATGCGCCGTCACGAGAGACACTGCGCGCCGCCGAGAGCCACGCACTCGCGCTGGCGGTCTCGCTGAAGACGGCGGCAAGAATCGGCCTGGGCGCTGCCGCCGACAAAGCGGTCGTCGCGATCCGCCGCGCGTGCCTCGATCGAATCGACGAGATCCTGCGCCGCGCCAACGGCGGGGCCGAGGACCGTGAACGGTCCGAGGTGGCAATGTACCAGTCGGTGCGGCTGATCGAGCTGGTCGAAGGCGTGACCTCCGCGCGCGACATCATGGCCGATGCCCGCCGACGCCTCGGTGGCACGGCTTAAGGCCGCCGTCCGGCATCTTTGGCGGACAGGACGGCTGTTGCTGACCGGAACGAGGTTACTCGGCGTCCGGCATGTCCGGCTCGTTGGCCTGCCTCTGCGCGCCACGCACGGCGCGGTCGGTGCGGGCGCGCGCCGCGGCATCCTCGGCCTGAGCCTGGGTCATTGCGGCCTGATAGGCCAGGGTCTGCTTGCTGACGCGCAAATTCGTGAAGTTCTTGGCGATCCCGGCCTTCATCTCGTCGTAGGAGAACTTGCCGTCGGCGTATTGCTGCGCCAACGCCAGGTTCTTGGCGAAATAGGCTTCGTCGGCATCATCCAGCTTGTTGGAGAAATGGTGATAGGCCGTGTTCATGCATTGGAACTTGGCGACCGCATTTTCGCGTGACACCGGGGAGGGATACTGCGTGTCGCATTGACTCAGTTCCGCCTGCGCCGCGCTGTCCTGGGCAGCGGTCTTGGCCGCCGCCTGCTGATCGAGTTCGGCCCGGGTCGGACCGCAAGCCGCCAGACCGAGAACCAGGCAGGCCGCCATCACGCTGTATAAATTCATTCTTGTCTTCCCGTCCTTGAGTTCCGATTGGCAGCAATGGCGCGCCGAATCCTCCCGCGGCGGCATTTTCGCCTGACGCGCGGGTTATTGCCACCACCAAGAACGGAAAACTTCCTCGACGATCGCAATCGTCGCTATGCGTCGAGCTCGACGTAGAGATTTGCCAATGCCTGTGAGACGAGTCGGCGTGTGATTTCGAGCGGCATCCGGAACGCGCGGCAGGCTTCGACCACATGCTCGCAGATGAAACGGGGCTGAAAATGGGCCAGGTTGAGGCCATGCGCTTTCAGCCGTCCGAGCACCTCGTCGAACAGCGCTTCGGTCAGAATCAGTCCGTGAGCCTCTGCTTCGTTCGCAAAAATGCGCCGATACTCGATCTCGCTGGGCGGATGGAACCGGATCTTGTAGGCGATGCGCCGCAGAAAGGCGTGATCCATCAGCTCCGTCGGATTCATGTTCGTCGAAAAAATCAACGCGCCGTCGAACGGGATGGGGAAAGTCTTGCCCGTCCGAGTCTTCAAATAGTCGACCCTGTTCTCCATCGGCACGATGAGCCGATTCAGCAGGATCTTCGGGCTCACCAGTTGCCGTCCGAAATCATCGACCAAAAGGACTCCATTGAGTGCCTTCATATGGAGCGGCGCGTCGTAGAATTTGGTGTCGGGGTCGTATTGCAACTCCAGCATCTCCAGCGACACCTCACCCCCGGCGATCGTCACCGGCCGCTTGCATGCGACCCAGCGCGCGTCAAACGCGCCGTGCCGCAAACCACCCTTGACTGCCCCGGGAACTGAGACGTTCTCGGATACCGCGCGGACATGCAGGCGTTCGTCGAACACCTTGACGATCTGACCGTCGATATCGACGGCGTAGGGGACGTAGATGACGTCCTTGAACAGGCCCGCCATGCGCTTGGCGACCGTGGTCTTGCCGCTGCCAGGCGGGCCGTAGAGGAGCGTGGCCCGACCGCCATTGATCGCCGGAAGCAGCTTCTCCACATACTCCTCGCCAACGACGAGATCGGAGAAGGCGGCGCGCAATTCCTCGGCGCTGAGCGCCTCATTCGACAGGGGCTGCTTTCCGATCTGCGCCTTGTAGCCCGAAAACGAGACCGGTACCGGCCCGACATAGAGCGATTGCTGGAGGGCCTGGATTGCCACGGCGCGACCGCGTTCGCTCAGAATATGGCGAATGCTGGTGCCGTGCCCAAAGCGGGTCACGGCACCGCCGGACTGGACGAAGTGCCGCTGCGTCGCCTCGTCCATCAATTCCTGGACGACAGTGTTGGGAATCCGCATGCGCCCGGCCAGATCGTCGACGAGTTCGCAGCCTTCGATATGCATGAACTTGAGCATGAGGTTCATGAGGTTGGCCGGCGGGATTTCTGTCTCTGCCACACTCATCGGCGAGCGGGGCGTATCCCGCAACACGGCGGCGAGCTGGTCTTCGGAGAGCAGGCCCATCGCGACCAGGTTCTCGCCCAGCCTGCCGTTTTCGTATTTCTGGCGCTCGCGTGCCGCTGCCAAATCGTCGAGCGTGACGTAGCCACGGCCGATCAGGATCTCTCCAATGTTCATACCACGTCCCCGCCCTTGGGCGATCTATCCGGAACCCTGCCTCCGGTTGAAGGTCGGTGATCCAGAGAACGCCTCGTCATTAACGAAGACTACCATGATAATAATTGACAAGTCATTGATTGGACTGACCCGGTGATCGCAGGTCGGCACCGGACCACCGCCAGGCAGTGCCGGTTCACAAAATCCCGGCGGCGCCGGGCCTGCGAAATCGGTCAGTTCGGGAACTGGGTCGGCTTGAGGGTCGTGCCCGGTGCCGGGGTGCATACCGCCGAGCAGTACCCGAACATATAGCCCTGGCTGACGCAACGCGATCGGCATTGATAGTCGGTTCCCTGCAGGGCCGGCCCAGAGGAAGGGAGATCATTGTACGTGCATTGCGGAATGCAGGTGGGTGCCGGTGTCCCGGACTGGGTACATGTCGACATGCATTTATAGTCGAGATTGGCGTAAGCGGGATGCATGAACCCAAGAAGCAGGACAACAGCGAGGAGGATGCGCATTGCCACTTTCCCTCAGGAGACAGGACCAGCGCCCGAATTGCGACTCGGGTCGTGCGCGAGGTTACACGCGCCTCAACAGCGGCGTCCACTCCTAAGGGCCAGCCGCGGCCACAGCGAAGCATCTCATCGCTGCGCCCGAGCGTCCGGCATCGAGAGCGCGAGGGCATGATGGGACAACGCCTGCGCCCTGTCGCTCTCGCCCGCGCCCACCCTCGCATAATAGCCAGCCAGTTCCGGATCGCCCTGCACGAACGTGGCGCCTGCCAGCATATGGAGTTCGTAGGTCGCGGCATGCAGGGCCGCTGCTTCGAAGTGAGCTTTCGCGACTGCTCGATCGTCGGAATTCGCG
>CAIUCF010000389.1 GCA_903897565.1 uncultured Rhodospirillales bacterium
AGGCGTTCGCCGAAGGTGTCTTCGGCGTAGCCGGAGATGAAGATGACCTTGATGGTCGGCAGCTTGGCGCGGATGTGGTCGACCAGGGTCGGGCCGTCCATGCGCGGCATCATGACGTCGGTGATGACGAGGTCGATGGTGTTGGGGGTCTCGGCGATCAGCTCCAGCGCCATGTCGCCGCTTCTGGCTTCGAGCACGGTATAGCCCTTGTTGCGCAGCGCCCGCGCCGTGAACATCCGCACCGGCGCCTCGTCCTCGACCAGCAGGATGGTGCCGACGCCGGTGAGGTCGCCGGTCGGCGGCTCCTCGCTCGCCGCGGCGGCGGGCGTGATCTCACCGTGATGGCGCGGCAGGTAGATGTGGAAGCGGGTGCCGGAGCCGATCGTGCTGTCGACAAGAATGAAGCCGCCGGTCTGCTTGACGATGCCATACACCGTCGACAGGCCGAGCCCGGTGCCGGAGCCTACATCCTTGGTCGAGAAGAACGGCTCGAAGATGCGGCCGAGGATATCGGGCGGGATGCCGACCCCGGTATCGGTGACCTCGATGCGGACGTAGCTGCCGGGCGGGATCACCTCGGCGCCCTGGCCGACCGGTTTGGCGAGCTCGATATTCTCGGTGCGGATCTGCAGGGTGCCGCCCTTCGGCATGGCATCCCTGGCATTGACGGCGAGATTGATGATGACCTGTTCGAGTTGGCCGGGATCGACCTTGACCGGGCCGAGATCGCGGCCATGGGCGAGGCGCAGCTCGATATTCTCGCCGAGCAGGCGATTGAGCAGATGGCTGAGTTCGCTCAAGACCTCGCCGATATCGATGACGCGGGGCTGCAGGGTCTGCTGGCGCGAGAAGGCGAGCAGCTGACGGACCAGGCTGGCGGCGCGGTTGGCGTTCTGCTTGACCTGCATGATGTCGGCGAAGGATTGGTCGCCCGGGCGGAAGCGCAGCAGCAGCAGGTCGCAGAACCCGATCATGGCGGTGAGCAGGTTGTTGAAGTCGTGGGCGACGCCGCCGGCGAGCTGGCCGACCGCCTGCATCTTCTGCGACTGCGCGAATTGCGCCTCGAGGTTCTTCTGCTCGGTCAGGTCGATGAAGTGGAGGATATAGCCGCTGCGCGCGCCATCCTCCTCGCTCAACCGGCTGACGAACAGCGCGACGGTGCGGTCGCGCGGCGGGTTGAGGCGGATTTCCAGCGGCCGCGACAGGGTTTCGCCGGCGGCGATCGCGGCGAGGCGTTCGGATATGGCGGTCCAGTCCTGCTCGACCACGAATTCGCTGAGCGCGCGGCGGAATACCGGCTCGCCCGGGGCGGCCAGAAGCGTGTCGAGCGAGCGGTTGGTCTCGATGAAGCGACCCTCGGGATCGGCGAGCGCGATGCCGATCGGGGCGATGTCGAAGAAACGCTGGAAGCGGTGGGTGGTGAGCTCCTGGTTGTCGTTCTGGCTCGCATCATGGTCGAGCCGGCGCAGGGCGGAGCGCGTCCGCAGGCCACCGCTGCCGAGCGGCGCCACCGATTGCGACAGGATCGTCTCC
>CAIUCF010000390.1 GCA_903897565.1 uncultured Rhodospirillales bacterium
GCCCTGATCGACGACCTCTTCCCCGAGCGGCCGAGCCTGTGTTCCGCCACACCCGAGATCATCGGCAGCCATCCCCTGCCGGCGGTGGATCGGCCTCAGGAACTGGCGGCGATTGAAATCGGCGTGGTGCGCGCCGCCTTCGGGGTGGCGGAGACCGGTTCGGTGTTTCTCAGCGAGGCGGAACTACAGGTCAACGCGGTCGGCTACCTCGTCCAGCATCTCGTCGTCCTGCTCGACCCTGCTGCCATATTGGAAACCCTGCAGGAAGCCTACGCCCAGCCCGAGTTCACAACTGCGGGCTATGCCGTGCTGATGACCGGGCCGTCGGCGACGGCGGATATCGAGGGCGTCCTCATCCGCGGCGCGCAAGGCGTCCGCAGCCTGACCGTGATCCTATCTCGCCTGGAAGGTTGAGAACTCAGCAGCCCGGCTTCGGCAAGGGCTCGATCGATTGCAGCTGCGCCTTGATCACGTAGTCGCCGTAATTGATCGACATCTCGCTGGAGACGCCGTTCTCGAGCATATGCATGCCGAGCGCATAATCCGGCGTCGGGTCCTTGGTGGCATCGGAGAAGAATGCCAGCCAGATCGGCCAGTTGCGACGCGACAGCAGCGCCGATTTGACGCCGCCGCCGAGCGCCGCGGCGTTGTCGTGCTCCGTCTTGCCGATCACCGCGCTGACCTGCGACGCACCGTCGACGACCGAGCCGTCGAAGACATTCGCAGCGAGGTAATTCTTGCCCGCGAGCCCCGCCTGGATCAGCGCGAAGGTGTGTGCGGTCGGAAACAGCGTGCCGGCGGCAAGGGTGAAGCGCTGCGGCTTCGGCTTCACAAAGACCGCGACCCCACTGTGATCCTTGGGCGAGAGCTTCGCCGTCCCGCGGATATCCTGGTCGACGTTGCCGTTGCGGGTCTCGCGGTCGTTGAAACGGAAGCTGGTTCCGTCCTTGCTCTCCCAGGTCAGGTAGTTCGAGGTCAGCTCGACCGGCGGGTCCTGCTGGTAATGGATCACCAGCTTGTAGCGCTGCTGCACCGTCCAGCCGTCGCAGGCATCGCCCCATTCATAGTAGAGCGTACCGACCGCGCCATCGACCGAACTGGTCGAATCGGCATGGTCCAGGGTCATGGTGTAAAGCGCGCGATGGGCCGACGGCGCAGATGGTGGCGGCGCCACGGCCGGCGCGGCCGAGGCCACCGAGAGCCCGCTCGCAAGCACGGCGGAACAGATCGAAATTACCGTACCGGCTCGCGCCATGCGTCTTCGCCCCTTGCGTTCTCGAGATATCGACGGAAACTCTAGCCCGCAGACCGCGGAAAAGCGACGCGCAATTCCGCCGGCCGGCCCGGTCGTTACGCGCCCTTGCCGCGCGCCGGCGGCAGGGCGAGCGCGATGTGGAGTTCCTTCAGCCGCGCCGCCGGCACCGGCGCCGGCGCCTGCATCAGCAGATCCTGGGCCTGCTGGTTCAGCGGGAAGGCGATGACCTCGCGGATATTCGGGGTCTCGGCCAGCAACATCACCATGCGGTCGATGCCCGGCGCGGCGCCGCCATGCGGCGGCGCCCCGTAGCGGAAGGCGTTGACCATGCCGCCGAACCGCGCCTCGACCTCGGACGCCGGGTAGCCGGCGATCTCGAAGGCCTTGAACATGATCTCGGGCAGATGATTGCGGATCGCGCCCGAGCACAACTCGATGCCGTTGCAGACGATGTCGTACTGATAGGCGTTGATCGTCAACGGATCCTGGTTCAGCAGGGCGTCGAGTCCACCCTGCGGCATCGAGAACGGATTGTGGCTGAACTCGATCTGGCCGCTGTCCTCGTTGAGCTCGTACATCGGGAAATCGACGATCCAGCAGAACTTGAACAGACCCTCCTCGACGAGGCCGAGTTCGCGCCCGACCCGCTGCCGCGCGGCACCGGCGAAGGCCGTGAATTTCGACGGCACGCCGGCGACGAAAAACACGGCGTCGCCATCGCCAAGGCCGAGCTGCCCGCGGATCGCTGCGGTGCGCTCGGGGCCGATATTCTTGGCGACGGGGCCGGAGCCTTCGCCTTCCTTGAAGAAGATATAGCCGAGGCCGGGCTGCCCCTCGCCCTGCGCCCAGGCGTTCATGCGGTCGCAGAAGGCGCGGTTGCCACCGGTCGGACCCGGGATCGCCCAGACCTCGACCTTCGGATTGGCCTCGATCATGCCGGCAAAGACCTTGAAGCCAGAGCCGCGGAAATGCTCGGTCACGCTCTGAATCTTGATCGGATTGCGCAGATCCGGCTTGTCGGAACCGTAGCAGCGGATCGACTCGGCGTAGGGGATGCGCGGGAACGGCGGCGGCGTCACCGGCTTACCCTTACCGAATTCGGCGAAGATGCCGTGAAGGACCGGCTCGATCGCCTGGAACACGTCCTCCTGCGTGACGAAGCTCATCTCGAAATCGAGCTGGTAGAACTCGCCGGGTGCGCGGTCGGCGCGGGCGTCCTCGTCGCGGAAACAGGGGGCGATCTGGAAGTAGCGATCGAAGCCGGCCACCATCAACAGCTGCTTGAACTGCTGCGGCGCCTGCGGCAAGGCGTAGAACTGACCCGGATGCAGACGGCTCGGCACCAGGAAGTCGCGCGCGCCTTCGGGCGAGCTCGAGGTCAGGATCGGCGTCTGGTACTCCATGAAGCCCTGGTCGATCATGCGCTGGCGGATCGACGAGATCACCCGGGAGCGCAGCACGATCGCTTCGTGGATGCCCTCGCGGCGCAGATCGAGGAAGCGATAGCGCAGGCGCATTTCCTCGGGATACTCGGTGTCGGCATTGACGGGGAACGGCAGGGTATCGGCTTCGCTCTGAACCGTGATCTCGGCAGCCTGGACCTCGATCTCGCCGGTCGCGAGGTTGGCGTTGATCGTCTCGGCCGAGCGGGCGACGACCTTGCCGGTCACGGTGATGACGCTTTCGAGTCGCAGCGATTCGGCGAGGCCGAACACCGGGCTGGAGCTGTCGACGACGCATTGCGTGATGCCGTAATGATCGCGTAGATCGATGAACAGCAGTTGGCCGTGATCGCGCTTGCGATGGACCCAGCCGGAAACGCGCGCGGGTTGACCGGCATCGCTCAGTTTCAAGGCGCCGCAAGTATGGGTCCGATAGGCATGCATTCTGGGTGGCCTTGGCTTTTGGAACATGAAAAAGGGACCGCACCCGGACTACCTGTGGCGCCCGCGTCGGAAAGGCCGCTACACCACAGCGCGGCAGCCGTTTTGTCAAGCTGGAGGTACCGCAATCCCGGCGCCTGCCAGACCCGCGCGCCGCGAAATCCTGCGACGGTCATGGCGGCTGTGATACAAATATCCCGACCGTTCCTCCGATAGCGCCCTGCCCCGTGATCGATCCCGAAACGCAAGAGACGCCCACCCAGCTGCCGTTGCCTGCCGGATTCCTCGAGCCGGGGACGCCGCAACGCATTGCCGAGCCGGTCCTCCCGCCCGCGGTGAGCCGACCCCAGCCGCCCGTCGACACGGCAATCGACGCGTTGATCCGGCATTTTCGCGATGTCGAGCGCCGGCGCGAATCCGCGACCCGCCGCCCGCAGCGTCTCGCAGCCCGTCTGCGACACTGGTTTCGGATCCTCACCCGACAAGCGGAAGGACCGCAAGCGCTGCCCGCGACACACGATGTCTGGCCGCGACTGTCGGTCGTCATGCCGATTCTGGGCCCGATCACATCGCTCTATCAGGCGATCGAGGCGTTGCTCGCACAAGGCTATCCGGATCTCGAGCTCATCCTGGTCTCGCCCTTCGGCCCGGCGCTGCTCCTGGACTCGCTCCCGGATCACCAGTCGCAGATCATTGCGCTCTCGATTCATGAGCCTGCGGATCTCGTGTCTGCCCTCCGCCGGGGTTTCGCCCGGGCCAGTGGCGAGATCCTGTGCTGGATCGAGCCGAGTTCCATCATGCTGCCGGGGAGCCTCGCCAGGGTTGGCAGCCATTTCCGTACGGCCGACGCCGAGGCGGTGCTTGCCATGGACGTCATCCGCGAGGTCTCGGGCTGGCGCTTCGCGGCGGAACCGGGCTTCGATCCCGCGGCGCTCTTCATATCCCGCCTCGCTTACGACGTTGTCGGTGGTCTCGATTCGATTACCGAGGACGTCCCGAGCCCCGAGAGTCTCGCCACTATGCTCGCCACTATGCTCGCCGGGCGTATCGCCGGACATTACGGCCTGCGCCACATCGCGGTCCACGCGGCGGTCGTCAGCCGCGGACGGCGGGACATCGATGCGGATATGGCGACCGGCGCTGCCGGCGACACGGCATGGGACGCGCCGGCAACACTTTGGTTCGCTCCCGACTCCGCGGATGCGATCCCGATGCAGGAGTTGGTCGCCGCGGCCGCCCCCTCGCCGTCGCCGATCGACGGGAGCGCGCCGGCCCGCCTATTGTTCGCCAGCCCCGACACCCGCTTCGGCAGCCCCGGGCTCCATGACGTCTGGTATCACGCCGCCAGCCATTGCACGACGATTGCCCCCGTCGCCGATCGCGGCGAGGTCCGGCGCCTCGCGGCGCAGCAGCCGCCGCTTGCCGAACGCCGGATCATCGAACCGGAACCCGATGCCCCCAGCCCATGGCGCGACTGGCGGTTCGGGGCGCGGCTCCTGGCCTTCGCCCTCGATCATCCCTTGCCCGGCTGGCTGCTTGATCGCTGGCCGCTGAAGCGATTGATCGCTTGGACCGACCGTACCGGACTCGAAATCGGAGAGATCACCCGCAGCCTGCTGCCGCCACGCGAGAAAGATCGGATCACGGCCCGCGACGCGCTCGAAATCGGTTGTCATTCGGGGGATATACTCGACCATCTTCATCGTCAGGGCTGGAAGACCCACGGCACCGAGATCAATGTCGCGGCAGCCGAGGCGGCGCGGGCCAAGGGGCACATCATTTGGGCAGGCGCACCCGATGATCTCTTGCAAACTGTACCGATCGAGGAGCGCTTCGATCTGGTCTTCCTCGGTCATGTCGTCGAGCGCCAGGCCGACCCGCTCGCGCTGGTGCAGCGTGCCGCCCGGTTGCTGAAACCGACGGGGCTCCTCGTGATCGCGACACCCAATCTCGACTCTGCCCAGATCACCCTGTTCGGGCCGACCTGGGCCCATTGGCACCCACCCCATCACCGCGCCATCCTGTCGCGACGCACACTCGGACTGATGGCCGCGGCGAGCGGGCTGCGCCTGCGGCGTTGCCGGTCCTGGTCGCATCCCTATTGGACGTGGTTGAGTGTTCGCCTGAACCGGGCGGGTCTCGCAGGGATCGTACCAAACGGTATCGTCCCGGATTCGGAAACGCGGAGCGCGGTCGAGACCCTCATCCTGGCATCGCGCCTGCTCGACGACTGGCGCGGCCGCGGCGACTATCTCTACGCAGCCCTGTCACTCGACCTACGGGTCTGAGGGCGGCGCCCCGCCGAGGAACCTATATTCTTCCAAGGATTCACTCAGCGGAAACATCGTTAACGAATTACTACTTTGCGACTCGGGAAATCCATGCGAACTTCATCTTCCATCCCCGGATATGGAGGGTCTCATGGCTAGCAATGGCGACAGGCAAGCATCTTCCCGGCGTCTTCGTGACTATCTGCGTCACGTCGATCACCACGGCAGCGAGAGCGGCTTCTCGACCATCGTCGATGACGAGATCGCGGAACTTCGAGGGACGGCCAATTCACTCGGATTGCTGTCGATCGCAAGCGGTGCGCTGGCCTTGTCGCCCGACGGGCACCAAGCCCTGCACGACGGGGTTCACTGATTCGCCTGCGATAATCATAGACCGAGCCACAGCAACGGCCCCAGCCTTTAGGCGGGGCCGTTTGCCGTTCCGTCTCGCGAGAAGCTATTTTTTGAAAAGTGCCGCGTATTTCGCGGTCAGCGGTCCACGCAGCGGTATCGGAAGGTCTTCGACTCGGACGCGAATGAAATCGAAGCGTGACGACAGATAATTCCAGCCGCAATCAAGGCAGCAGCCGTCCTTGAACCCATGCTTGTTCCCGCAGATCTCACAGGTCCTGAATAAATTCTCGAACATTCCCGCACCGTTGCAACGGCAGCCGGATTCCGCCCGGCAGTCGATGCGATAAGGTGACCGAGGCGCCACCGGGGCTTCAACCTGCTGTTGCGCATGGACCGCCATAAATAATGCTCGCACTTTATCGACCGTCGGACGATAATAATCACAGCGCGCCGGGAGACGCGCATGAAGTGACGAATATGAGCTGGTGACCGCGTGCTGACAGGGCGTCGACGGCCACTAAACCCGCGCAGCAAAGATCGGCGTCGCAGTCGACGGAGCAAGGTATGGAAATCAGAAACAAGGACCTCCCCTCACCGGAATGGATCCGTTCGCTGCGTGAACGCTATCCGATCGAGCGGCGGGTCGACTATCTGCTGACCCGTAAGATGGAACGGCGCGGTGGCCCGGGATACAGCCCCCTGCCCCTGACGACCTTGGTCGACGGCGTCAACGCTCTCCTGCGCGCCTCGCTCAACGGCGCGAATTTCGCGGTCACGGAAGCGCGCTGGCTCTCCGGCGGTGCCTCGAAATTGCAGATGGCGTTCACGCTGGATTGGGATCGCCCCGGCGTGGGTCGCGAGCGGACACCCCTCGTGCTGCGCATGGAACCCGCGGAATCGATCGTCTCGACCGACCGGCTGCGCGAATTCCAGCTGATCAAGGCTTTCGAGGGCAAGGTCCCCGTGCCCCCGGTGTTCTGGTGCGATCCCGAGGGCGAGTACTTGCCCTACCCTGCCCTGATCTACGGCTTCGCCGAGGGCAACACCAAGCCAAAAGACAGCGGCAGCGGCGTCTCCGGCACGGGAATTCGGCTATCACCCGATCTCCGGGTCAAGCTCGGTCGCCAGTTCGTCGACCACCTCGCGACGATTCATCGTCACGATCCCCGCGACCCCACACTGACGGCATTCGACGTGCCGGAACCGGGTACGCAATCCGCACTCTGGGGCGTCAACTGGTGGGACCGGGTCTGGGAGGAGGACGGTGGCGAGGAGATCCCCTTGCTGCGGGTCGCCTCCAACTGGCTGCGCCGCAATCTACCGGTACTCGACACCCCCAGCATCATTCATTCCGATTACCGCCTCGGCAATTTTCTGTTCACCGAGCATGACGCCAAAATCACCGCAATCCTCGACTGGGAATTGGGCCAGATCGGCGACCGCCACCAGGATCTGGCGTGGACCACCAGCCGCACCTTCAGCGGCGTCGACGATGACGGCACCTTCCTGGTGTGCGGTATGATGCCGGAGCGGCAATTCTTCGATCTGTACGAGGAAGCAACCGGCTATACGGTCAATGCCAAGACCGTTCATTGGTACAAGATCTATAATAATTTCTGGCTCGCCTCGCTGCTGATCGGCACCGGATACCGCGTCGCCCGCAACGGCAAGACGCATCAGGACGTGCTCGTCACCTGGCTCATGGGCGTCGGCTACGTCGCACTCGACCAGATGCGAACCCAGATCGAGGAGGGCGTCTGACATGGAACTTCGCGCCGAGATTCAAATCAAGAGCATGATCAAGGCTCTGACCGACGTGGTGCTGCCAGCCGTCGACCCGATCAACCAATTGGCGGTCGAACAAACCCGCCTCGTGATCGGCATGTTGTCGCTGATGTCGAAGCAGCTCCCGATCCAATTCCAGTTCGATCGCGACGAGCTGCAGCGGCTGCTGGGCTTTGCCGGCACGCTGTTGGTGGATAAGGCTGAAGAGCCCGGCTACGCCGGCGCTTTGCGGCAGCTGGCCGAAGCCCACCGCGCCGGCGCCCAGGTGCTGGAGCGCTGCCTGGTCGATCCGGCAACCTTGCTGCAGGTCGTCCACGAACTCCGTGCTGCGACCAGCGATCTTGTCGCCGCCGTGCCGGCGACCAACGATCCTGCCCTGATAGAGCGGGTCGAGAGTACGGTGATGGAACTCTCCAGGGAACAGCTCCTCAGAGACCGCTCGCTGCTGCTGCCGCAAGGCTGGGAACTCGACCCGGACGCGATTCCGGCGATTGAGACATTGCTGGCGCCGCTGCTCGGCGCTCGGTAACGGACCGCGTTACCGGTGATCCTTGGTGAGTTTGCCGACGAATGGATACACCATCTCGATCTGGATCATGCAGTCGGCGGCTCCGACGCTGAAGGCAGCGCGGTTGAAGGACGGCGCCGACAAAAACGGGCGGACGTCGTTCGAAAACGCGTAGCCCTCCGTCGGCAGCCCGAGGAAGAAATCCATGTGGCCGTTGCCATTCTCGTCATGGGTGGTGACGATCGCGTATTGACCCGGTTTGAGCCGATGGAAGACGGCGCGGACGATTCCGGCATGAGCCTTCAGGGTCAGATTGCCGACGGCATGGCTGTCGTCGAGCCAGCCTGCGGCATGGTCGTAGAGCGTGACGTCGACGAAGCCGCGATCGTTTCGGAGATTGGTGATCGTGACATCGAGGTCTGCGGCACGGACGGCGTGCGACACCCCTGCACTTCCCAACATGGCGGCGATGACGAGC
>CAIUCF010000391.1 GCA_903897565.1 uncultured Rhodospirillales bacterium
GAGATGGATTGGTCGATCACCGACGCCGCGCGCCGTGCCCGGGTCCTGCTGCTGGTCTCGAAATTCGACCATTGCCTCAACGACCTGCTCTACCGCTATCGCACCGGCGCCCTGCCGATCGAGATTCCGGCGGTGGTCTCGAACCATCCCGACCTCGAGAAGATGGTCGAATGGCACGGCATTCCCTATCACCATCTGCCGGTCAGCAACGCCAACCGCGCCGAACAAGAAGAAGCCCTGCTCGCGCTCGCAGCGCGGCTGGAGATCGACCTGTTCGTGCTCGCGCGCTACATGCAGGTGCTGTCGCCGCGGCTGTGCGAGGCGCTGCAATGGCGGACGATCAATATCCACCATTCCTTCCTGCCGAGCTTCAAGGGCGCCAAGCCCTATCACCAGGCCCATACCCGCGGCGTCAAGTTGATCGGTGCGACCGCGCATTACGTGACGACCGACCTCGACGAGGGTCCGATCATCGAACAGGCGGTCGAGCGTGTCGACCATACCCACACCCCCGATGATCTCGTCGCGATCGGCCGCGACATCGAGAGCCAGGTCCTCGCTCGCGCCATCCGCTATCACGTCGAGCACCGGGTCATCCCCAACGGCAACAAGACGATCGTCTTCCGCTAACCGACCCAGGATCGATCATGACCCGCCCGCTCCTCGCCTTCCCGGCCCCGCGGCTCGCCGAGAACGCCTGTCCGGGGATCGGGCGGGTCCATATTCGCGATTTCGTCGTGATGGCGCGGATCGGCGTCTATGAGCACGAGAAGCTGGCGCCGCAGCGGGTGCGGCTGAATCTCGATCTCGAGGTCGCCGAGGCCGCGGCGCCGCGTCTGGACGATCTGCGCCATGTCGTCTGTTACGACGAGATCGTCCAGGCGGTCCGCCGTCTGGTCGTGGCAGGGCATATTCAGCTCGTGGAAACGCTCGGCGAGCGCATCGCGGATCTCTGTCTTGCCGACCCGCGCGTGCGCCGCGCCACCGTGACCGTCGAGAAACTCGACATCTACCCGGATATCGCCGCCGTCGGCATCACCCTGACCCGCGACTCTCCTCTCTAGGAGATCGCTTAGGCCCGGACCCGGGTCTTGTCTGGATCGTAGAACGGGAAGCGCACGACGGCGGCGGCGAGCCGCTTCTGGAACCCGTCGAGCCTGCCGATCTCGAGCGCGGTGCCCAGCGTGCTCGCGGCGACGTCGACGCGGGCGAGCGCGATGGTCTTGCCCAGAATCGGCGAGCGCGTTGCACTGGTCACCCGGCCGATCTCGGCGCGGCCGACATAGACGGGATCGCCATGGCCGGGGGCCTCGTTGCCCTCGATTTCCAGTCCCACCAAGGTGCGGGCCGGCGTCGCCCGGCGTCGGATCAGCGCCGCCTTGCCGAAATATTCGTCTTCCTTCTTGGCCGCGACGGCAAAGCCGATCCCGGCTTCGAAGGGATCGGTGGTACTGTCGAAATCATAGCCGCCGAAGACCAGTCCGGATTCGATCCGCAGCATATCGAGCGCGTCGAGACCAAGCGGCACCAGCCCATGCGGCTCCCCCGCCGCGGTCACGGCGTCCCAGAGCGCCGGCGCGTGATCGGGATGGCAGAAAATCTCGAAGCCGAGTTCGCCGGTATAGCCGGTGCGGCTGATCATGACTGGAATGCCCTCGGAATCGCGGATCCGGCCGATGGTGAAGCGGAACCAGCCGAGTTCCGTGACGCTCGGCTGCGCCGGCGGCGTCCAGATGATATCGGCGAGGATCTGCCGTGACAGCGGGCCTTGCAGCGCGATGTTGTGGATCTGATCGGTGGCGCTGCGCAGATGGACCTGAAGCCCGAGTTCCGACGCTTTCTCGCGCAACCAGATCAGGCCCTGGTCGTCGCCGCCGATCCAGCGGAAATTGTCGCGCCCGAGACGAAAGACCGTGCCGTCATCGACCATGCCGCCATGATCGTAGCACATCGCGGTATACACGACCTGGCCGGGCACGAGTTTGCGGATGTCGCGCGTCATGACCCGCTGCAGCAGCGTCTCGGCGTCGGGCCCGACCACTTCGAGCTTGCGCAAGGGGCTCAGATCCATCACCGCGGCACGCTGCCGACACGCCCAGTATTCGGCCATCGCCCCGTGCTGCGGGTAAGACGACGGGAGCCAGAAGTTGCGATACTCGGCGAAGGAGCGGGTCAGCGCCGATGTCCGCGGATGGAAGCCGGTCTCGCGGGTCGCGGCCGGCGGCGAATCTGGTGTCATGCGATATCCGACCGATCTCTTGAAGAAGCTGTCCTTGGCGTAGACTCGGACCTGTATTGGCGACAGCACCCAGCCATTGGCCGGATCGATGTCGCAGGGGCACGAGGTCGCGCCGCACACCAACTCGTCGAGCGCGCGCATCAGGACGTAATCGCCCGGCCGCGACCACGGCTCGTCGAACCATATGGTGTTGGTCGCGTCGACGCCGGTGTTGAAGAAGAAATTGATCGCCGGCCAGCCGCGCCGGGCCTCGATGCCGTAGGGCGACAGCACGTCGTTGAGATTGTCCGAGCAATTGGCGTGGCCGAAATAGCCCATGTCCTCGTAGTAGCGCGGGGTACAGGCGAGGTTGAAAGTGTCGTGACGGCCGACGGTATCCTGGATCACCTCGACCATCGCCCGGCGCTCGGCATCGAAGAACTTCGAGAACAACCCGGGCTTGGGATAGGCCTGCCCGGTCATCGTCCGCGTCGTCGTCGCGTCCAGGCCCGTGACGATTCCGGCGTCCAGCGCGCGGCGGCGAAAGCCGACGAAATCCGAGCATTGCCGACCGGCGATGTCGATGATCTGGATGTACTCGCCTTCGTGGACTTCGAACGAGATCGCGCTGGCGACGTCGATGGTGAGATCGAGCCGCGGCTCGGCGAGTGGCTCGGGCAGTCGGAACAGCCCCGGGACCCGCCATTGCGTTCGCCGCACATGGATGATGACGTCGGAAGCGGGCGTCTGATCCCACACATTCATGACTCTGGACGGGGCGGCGAGAATTATGGTGACGGGACGCGTTGCCGACAACTTGAGCTGTGCCCCGACGAGCGCGTCAGGGCCGAACAAGCTTGAGGCGCGGGCACCGCGCAGCGACAGCCCACGCCGCGCCAACCCTGCGAGCACGCGCTGGGTATCCTCGCGCTGCTGCGACAAGATGCCGAGGATCGCCGCCGCTTCGCCCATCGCTGCAAGCCCGAGCGCTGCAAGATCGTCGCGGCCATCCGCCGCGAGCGCCATCAGTTCGACGCCCTGCCCATCGCCCGTCAGATCGAACGTCACCGTCTCCCCGGCGTCGAGGGCGAGCACGGTCGTACCACCTGCCCGGAGCACATAGCACTCGAGGTCCGGCGGCAGAACCAGCGAGCGCGTCGCGACCAGCCCCGGCGGAGTCGGTATCGCTATCCCGGGGCTTGTCGCCATGACGGTCCTCTTGCAGCGATCGATGATGATTAGGGCATGCGCAACGCGCCCAGACCCACCCTCAGAGCATAGGTAGCGAAATTTCTCATATCAAGAAATAATTATGCCCTTCAGGAAACGGCACCAGAAGTCGTTCACGTTCCCCCCAGTGCGCGCCCAAGGTGGCAATGATTATTGGTCGATAGGCCCCGTGGGTTGTCCTCGCCGCGAATTCACTGCCTCAGGCCGCACTGCCACCTTTTTTGGCGACCGCGAACAGCCTTTACAAACAAAGTAAAGTTTGAACGCATAATGGGCATTTATCGATCGTTATTTGGTCACTCTGCCTAATTTTTATCGAAATGCAATTCCTACAAAGAAACTATTTTTAAGCACAGGAGAATCTATGTATCGTCGTCGGCGGGTGGCTATCGGTATTGCAGCGGTCGAGCCTCGTCCTGGCGAACCGGAACCAGCCTTCCACGGCTTCATCTATCAGGGGGGTGTGTTCAGATGGCGAGCATCGATATATTGGCAGCAATCCCGGGCGCAAGCCTGCGCCGGGCGATCGACTGGAAGGGAGCTTTCTGGGTCGCCAGCGGCGTTCCGGCCCTGGTCTTGTTCTCGATCGGCGGCATCGCCGGCACGACCGGCAAACTCGCTTTCCTGATCTGGACCTTCTCCATGATCATGGGCTTCATCCAGAGCTTCACCTACGCCGAGATCGCCGGATTGTTTCCGAACAAGTCGGGTGGCGCCTCCGTCTACGGCGCGGCAGCCTGGGTTCGCTACTCCAAGTTCATCGCCCCGCTCTCCGTCTGGTGCAACTGGTTCGCCTGGTCTCCGGTGCTCTCGCTCGGCTGCTCGATCGCAGCCGCCTATGTCCTGAATGCGCTGGCGCCCATTCCCGCCGCCGACTCACCCGACGTCGTCGCCTATCTGGCCGCCCATGCCGCGGAGTTGACCGGCACGGCCGATCAGAAGACCGCGGCAGCGATCGCCGCGGTCACCCCGGCGATCCGCAACTGGACCTTGTTCACGCACTCGCTCGGCCCCGTCAGCTTCTCCCTCAACGCCGCGTTCTTCGTCGGCGCGCTCATGATGCTCGTGACCTTCGCGATCCAGCATCGCGGCATCCTCGGCACAGCCAACGCCCAGAAATGGATCGGCCTCGCCGTCATCATCCCGATGGCGATCGTCGGCGTCGTGCCGCTGATCACCGGTCAGGTCAACTGGTCGAATTTCGGCCCGCTCGTCCCGCTGGCTGCTGCCTATGCGCCTGATCCGGGCACATGGAACATCTCCGGCTGGACGCTTGCGCTGGGCGGCATGTTCATCGCCGCCTGGTCGACCTACGGCTTCGAGACCGCCATCTGCTACACGAGCGAGTTCCGCAATCCCGAGACCGACACCTTCAAGGCGATCTTCTACTCGGGCCTGCTCTGCCTCGCGCTGTTCACGATCGTGCCGCTCTCGTTCCAGGGCGTTCTCGGCCTGAACGGCATGCTGGCCGGCCCGATCGTCGATGGCTCCGGCGTCGCCCAGGCGATGGGCGCGATGGTCGGCGGCGGTCACATGATCACGCA